>NZ_JBQEOE010000050.1:0-36262 GCF_052045105.1 Lysobacter sp. 22409
GAATCCAGACGGACTTTTGTTGCTTTAGACAAAAGAAAGTTACCCGCCGCTTTAGTGGCGGAAGCTCTTAGCGTTTGATCTTGCTTCTGAAAACCCCAAACAAGTGCAGAGCTGTCACCCCTGTAGGAGCGACGTAAGTCGCGACCGATCTCGCCCTATCGGTCAAGCAAGAGCAGAGCTTCCGTCCGCTAACGCGGCCGGGTTACTTTCTTTTGCTAAGCCCAAAAGAAAGCTAACCAAAGAAAAGGGCTTTCCTTGCAAGGGCACAGGCCACGAGTTCGTAGCTTGCGCCGGGATTTTCCGATAAGACGTCCCTGTCTTATCGGAAAACGGCGCACGTCCTGTGCGCCGCCCTCCGGGTCTCCATTTGACCGGTACAGCGGAAAAGCAGATCAAAATCACGGCAACGACTGATGTTGAGACAACACATCTACGAAAGATGCAACGCTACCTGAGATTCGCGATGGCGGCTCGTGACCGGAGGAAACCCCTGTGGGACGCCGCTCATACCCCTGAGCCAAGGCTCGCCCAACGATAAAGCGCCCACAAAAAAACGCGCCGCGGAAGCCGCGGCGCGTTTTCGTCGATCGCAGGTCCGCCGTAGCGGACACCGTGCTCGGTATTACTTGATCGGCCAGTACACGTCGAACTGGCCCAGGGCCGGGTCGAAGCTCTGGTCGATGCCGGCCTTCCAGACTTCGTACGGACGCTCGGTCGTGGTGTAGCCGCGGGTCAGCGCCCAGGCGCGAACGGCGTCGCGGACCGGAGCCAGCGCGGCCATGTTGTGGCCGCCGCTCGTGGCAACGACGACCTTACTGGCCGGCAGCAGCTCGGCCTTGACCGGGTTGCCTGCGCCTTCGATCTTGACGTCGAGCTTGCTCGCTTCGGTGCTGGTGTCGCCGATCTTGCGCACCACCTGCACCACGTCGAACGAATAGGTCTCGCTGCCGAACTCGTTGGTCACGACGCGGATCGGACCGACCGCTTCGAGGCCGTTGGCGGCGATGACCTTCTTGATCCATTCCATATTGGAGTGGATCTGCGACTTGATCTTCTCGTTGTCGCGCGCGACCGCGGCGGTCACGCTGAGCACGTTCTCGGCCGGACGGTCGAGGACCTTCGGCGCGTTGGCCGGGTCGACTTCGGACAGCTTCGAATAGTCGTAGTTCGGGACGGTCGCCAGCATGTTGCTCAGGCGCGCCAGACCCATCTTGATGTCTTCGCCGACGTTGCTGCTGACGTACATGCCGGAGTAACGGCCCAGCAGGTTCCAGCCGTAGTCGACGTCGTAAGTCTGGGTGATCTCGACGTTACGGTTGTTCTTGCCCGTCGGACGCAGCTTGAACTCGGTGCGCTTGTTGTCGCCGCGCTCCTCGTTGACGATCTTGTAGCCGACCGACTTGCCCGGCTCGCTGCTGACGATTTCCCAGCTGCCCTTGCCCAGGCCGCGTTCCTTGGACGAGTACTCCAGGCGGGCGCCCACGCCCTCATCCTTGCCGGTCAGCTTGACCTCCATGGCCGGGTCGCGCAGCACCAGCGGGTTCCAATCCTTGAAGCGACGCACGCTGTTCAACGTGTCGAACACGATGGTCAGCTTGCGGTTGGTCTCAACCGAGTGCGACAGATGGCGGCTCGACGGCAAAACCACGCCGACAACCAGAAACAGCACGGCGACGATCGCCAGTGAAATCAAAATCTCGATCAGACGGGTCATTCAGGTTCTCCAGGGCCGGGCCCGGATCGGGCCGGGGCGCAGACCCACAATCGTAGCAAGATAAATCCCGGCAAGGGCAGCCATCACAGGCAAGAAAATCGACGGGCCGCATCCTGCACGGCGCCGGGCGCGGGCCCGAGGCCGAGCCGGACCCGGCAATGCGCCGCGAAAAACCTGGAAACAGCCGGCTTTTCGCCGCCAAGCCGCCACATTCGCGTGGGTATGCCCCGCCCCTCGCCGCTTCGCCGATGCGCAACTGCAGTCAATCGCACGCCACGCCGACGCACCGTCCGGGGCCGGCGCGGCGCGCGTCGATCGCGCCGAAGGCCCTCGCGCGCAACGACTGCGCGGGGTCGCGGTGCCGATGCTCAGACCAACTGCAGTTCGAAGGCCTTGAGCACCGCGCGGGTGCGGTCGCGCACGCCGAGCTTCGACAGAATGTTGGAGACGTGGTTCTTGATCGTGCCTTCGGCCACGCCCAGCGAATTGGCGATTTCCTTGTTGGAGAAGCCGCCGGCCATCAACCGCAGGATCTCGGTCTCGCGCTCGGTCAGCGGGTCGGGCCGGTCCAGGCTGACGAAATCGTTGCGCATGTGCTCCAGGCCCGACAGCAGGCGCTGGGTTACTGCCGGCTGAACCAGCGAACCGCCGTCGGCCACGGCCTGGATCGCGCCGACCAGTTGTTCCAGCGACACGTCCTTGAGCAGATAGCCCTTGGCGCCGGCCTTGAGCCCGGCCAGAACCAGTTGGTCGTCGTCGAAGGTGGTCAGGATGATGGTCGGCGGCAGATAGCCCGAGCGCGCCAGGGCCTGCAGCGCCTCCAGGCCGGACATCACCGGCATGCGCATGTCCATCAGGACCACGTCCGGACGCACGGTCGGGATGATCTCGACGGCCTGACGGCCGTCGCCGGCCTCGGCCACGACCTCGATACCCTCGGCCAGGGCCAGCAGAGAGCGCACGCCCTGGCGGACCAGGGTCTGGTCGTCGACCAGCAGCACGCGGATGGGGTTGGGAATCATGTCAAAGCTCCTTCGCGGGCCATGGCGGCCGCGGTGGCGGGCAGAGTCAGTTGCAGGCAGAAGCCGGCATCCGCACGGGTTTCGATGCTGAGCCGGCCGCCGTACTGCTGCAAACGCTCGCGCATGCCGCGCAAGCCGTTGCCGGTGACCAGGTGATCGGCGCCGCGACCGTCGTCGCGCGCGCTCATGACGATGTCGTCGCCGCTGCGGCGTACGTCGATCCACAGATGCTGCGCGCCGGCATGGCGCACGGTGTTGGTGACAATCTCCTGGGTGCAACGCAACAGCACGTGGGCGCGCTCCGGGTCGTCGAGGGTCAGCGGCGTCTCGATCTCCATGCGGATATCCAGCGCCGGTACGTTTTCGGCGAGCGGGCGCAAGGCCAGGGCCAGGTCGATCGCGCCGTTCTCGCGCAACTGGCTCACCGCCTCGCGCACGTCGGTCAGCAGCAGCCTGGCCAGAGTATGCGCCTGCTGGACGTGCTCCTTGACCCGCCCTTCCGAGAGGTGGCCGGCGACTTCCAGGTTCAGGCTCAGCGCGGTCAGGTGGTGGCCCAGCAGGTCGTGCAACTCGCGCGAGATGCGGGTGCGCTCGTTGATGCGCGCGCTCTCGGCCAGCAGGGCGCGGGTCGCGCGCAGCTCGGCGTTGAGCCGGCGCTGGTCTTCGCGGGCCTGGGTCTGCTGCTTGGCGACCAGGGCGGTCAGGAACACGAAACCGGAAAAACCGGTGTACAGCAGCGATTGCAGCACCGCCAGCAAGGGCGGCATCTGCACCGCCTCGATGAACACCGGGATGATGACCAGGTTGAGGACCATCAGCCCGATCACGCCGACCCGCAGCGGCACCATCCACGGCAGCAGCCCGGCCAGGACCATCAGCAGCACACTGCCCAGGCCGGTGCCGGAGTAATAGCTGATGCCGATCGCGCACCCGCCCAGCACCAGCAATTGCAGGTAATCGAGCAGGCCGGTGCGGCGCTCGCCCAGCGAGCGGGTTATCCACCAGTAGACCGCACCGAAAGTGGCGTAAACCGCGACCCAGCGCAAAATCTGCAAATACAGGCCGGCCACCGGTTCGCCGTGGCCGGGCTGGAAATAATCCGGGTCGAGCCAGATCGACAACAGCCAGGAGCCGACCAGGCCCCAAGTGAACAGGCCGGCGTAACGTAGTAATCGGGTATGGGTCAGACGGGCCAGCATGAATGCATGCTAACGGTATGGGGCACGCGTCGGAGCCGTCCAGAAGTCATGCACTTGGCGTTCGCCCCGGGAGCGACCGCCATGCGATAATCGGGACGCCGACACGGAACGCGTGCCGGCTTTTGAATACTTGGAGCGTGGAATGTCGATCGTTGTCCGCGACGTGCGAGAGCACGAGCTGGATTCCGTCCTTGCCCTCAACAATGCCGCCGGGCCCGCGATCCTGCCGCTGGATGCGGCCCGTCTGCGTCATTTTTTCGACACCGCCGAATATTTCCGCGTCGCCGAACGTGACGGCACCCTGGCCGGATTCCTTATCGGCATCGGTGCCCGCAGCGACCACGACAGCAGCAATTTCCGCTGGTTTCGCGAGCGTTATCCGGACTTCTTCTATATCGACCGTATCGTCGTCGCCAGCCGGCGCCGTGGCGGCGGTGTCGGCCGCGCCTTTTATGCCGACGCCCAGAGCTACGCCGAACTGCGCTATCCGCAGCTGGCCTGCGAGGTCTTCCTCGAAGGCGGCAACGACCCGGCCCTGCTGTTCCACGGCAGCTTCGGCTTCCGCGAGGTCGGCCAGCACGTCATGGAAGAGGCCGGCGTACGCGCGGCCATGCTCATGAAGCCGCTGTGCAGCTATGCCTGGGTCCGCGAGACCTATGGCGACGCCCTGCCCGAGGCCAGCTGGCTGACCCGCCCGCGGGTCCCGGTCCAGCACGGTCAGCTCGCCGCCCAGGCGCCGCGTCCGACCGGGACCGGCCTGTGAACGTGGCCGTGGATTACGAACAGGCCGGCGAACTCAAGATCGGCCAGGTCGGCATCGCCAACCTGCGCATCCGCACCCTCGACGTCGAACGCCTGGTCGAGGAGATGCGCAGCCGGGTCCAGCGCGCCCCGAACATGTTCGGCCGGGCCGCGGTGGTGATCGATTTCGGCGGTCTCAGCCAGACCCCGGACGCCGGCACCGCCCAGGCCCTGCTCGACGGCCTGCGTGCTGCCGGCGTGCTGCCGGTGGCCCTGGCCTACGGCACCAGCGAGACCGACCGCCTGGCCCAGGCCCTGGGCCTGCCGCTGCTGGCCAAGTTCCGCGCCTCCTACGAGCGCGCCGACGGCGCCGCTCCGGAAGCCCCACCGCCGCCGCGTCGCGAGGCCCCGGCGGTCGCCCCGGCCCCGGAGCCCGCGCGCGCGCGCGCGGCCGCCCCGGCAGCCGCCGCCCCGGCCGCCTCGGTGGGCATGATCCAGTCCGCCCCGGTGCGCTCGGGTCAGCAGATCTATGCCGACAACCGCGACCTGACCGTGCTGACCACGGTCGGCGCCGGCGCCGAGGTCATCGCCGACGGCTCGGTCCACATCTACGGCCCGCTGCGCGGTCGCGCCCTGGCCGGCGCGCAAGGCAACGAAAAAGCCCGCATCTTCTGTCGCGAGTTCCACGCCGAACTCGTCGCGATCGCGGGCCATTACAAGGTGCTCGAAGACATCCCGAAGGAATTGCGCGGCAAGGCCGTGCAGATCTGGCTGGAAGACGAACAAATCAAAATTGCGGCTCTGGATTGAAGCCGCACCATTGGAGGAACGAGTTTTGACCGAAATCATCGTAGTCACATCGGGCAAGGGCGGTGTCGGCAAGACCACCACCAGCGCCAGCCTTTCCTGCGGGCTCGCCCGTCGCGGCCACAAGGTCGCCGTGATCGACTTCGACGTCGGCCTGCGCAACCTCGACCTGATCATGGGCTGCGAACGCCGCGTCGTTTACGACTTCGTCAATGTCGTCAACGGCGAAGCCAACCTCAAGCAGGCGCTGATCAAGGACAAGCGTTTCGACAACCTCTACATCCTGGCCGCGTCGCAGACCCGCGACAAAGACGCGCTGACCAAGGAAGGCGTGCAGAAAGTCCTCGAGGACATCTCCGCCGAAGGCTTCGACTACATCGTCTGCGACTCCCCGGCCGGCATCGAGAAGGGCGCGTTCCTGGCGATGTACTTCGCCGACCAGGCGGTCGTCGTGGTCAATCCGGAAGTCTCCTCGGTGCGCGACTCCGACCGCATCCTGGGCCTGCTGTCGTCCAAGACCCGCCGCGCCGAGAACGGCGAGCGCGTCAAGGAGCACCTGCTGCTGACCCGCTACAGCCCCAAGCGCGTGGAAGGCGGCGAGATGCTCAGCATCGGCGACGTCGAAGAAATCCTCGGCCTCAAGACCATCGGCGTGATCCCGGAATCCGGCGACGTGCTCAATGCCTCCAACAAGGGCGAGCCGGTGATCCTGGAAACCGAATCCGACGCCGCCCAGGCCTACGACGACGCCGTCGCCCGCCTGCTCGGCGACACCCGACCGATGCGCTTCACGCAAGTGGAAAAGAAGGGCTTCTTCAGCAAGATCTTCGGAGGCTGAGCTTATGGGTCTGTTCGACTTCCTGCTGGCCAAGAAGCAGACCGCATCGGTCGCCAAGGACCGTTTGCGGATCATCGTCGCCCACGAGCGCGCCGGCCGCGGCGGTGGCGGCCCCGACTATCTGCCGATGCTGCAGCGCGAATTGCTCGAGGTGATCCGCAAATACGTCAACGTCGACGCCGAATCGGTCAAGGTCGACCTGATCGGCGAAGGCGACAACAAGGTCCTGGACATCTCGGTCGCCCTGCCGGAAAACCCGGCGCAGGCCTGAGCCGACGCGGCCGGCCTGCCGGCCGCGGACCTGCCCATGCTGCGTGCTCGAACGGTGCAAGCCGTCGTCGCGCAGCCGCTACCGCTCCGCCAATGCCGCTGCGCCGATGCCGTGGTCGCGCGCCTCATCGCGGCGAACGTGCATGGCCGAGGCCATACACTCGCTGGCCGCGCCGTTGCGCGCGCCGCCGCGACGACTGCGGCGGCTGCCCGGCTATGGCCTGACTCACAACGTTCCCACCCTCAAACGTTCCGCACCATGCTGACCCTGTCCCACCTCGCCTTCGACGACGTCGCCACCCTGCTCGCGCGCTACGACCTGCGCCTGCAGCGCGTCGACGACGGCGAGCCGATTCCGGGCAGCTACTGGGGCGACACCGAGGCCGGCCTGATCGGCAGCACCGTGTACGCGCGCGGCGACACCCCGCTGCACTCCCTGCTGCACGAAGCCGCGCACCTGATCGTGCTGCCGCCCGAGCGCCGCGCCCAGGTCCACACCGACGCCACCGATTCGATCGAGGAAGAGGACGCCGTGTGCGTGCTGCAATGCCTGCTCGGCGATGCCATTCCCGGCGCCAGCCGCGAGCGCATCTTCGAGGACATGGACAGCTGGGGCTACAGCTTCCGCCTGGGCTCGGCGCGCGCCTATGTCGAGCAGGATGCCGAGAGTTCGTGGCAATGGTTGGCCGAGCGCGGGTTGGTGCGGCTGCCGGAGCGCGTGCTGGCGGTGTAAGCCCGATCTCGCGCCGCGATTGTTCGCTGGCCCAGGGTAAGAGCGGCGTCCTACTGGATTTTCTTCGGTCACGAGCCGCGACCGCACGACTTCAATCTCGCGCCGCGAACATCCGCAGCCCAGGGTAGGAGCGACGCAAGTCGCGACCACGTCGTGCCGGCCTCCGGCGTTCCCTTGAAGCAAGTGCAAAGCTTCCGTCCGCTAAAGCGGCCGGGTTACTTTCTTTTGCTAAGCCCAAAAGAAAGGTAACCAAAGAAAAGGGCTCTCCTTGCAAGGGCACAGGCCACGAGTGCGAAGCTGTCGCCGGGATTTTCCGATAAGACATCCCTGTCTTATCGGAAAACGCCGCACGTCCTGTGCGGCGCCCTCCGGGTCTACGGTCGCATCGCAAGCTCAAAGCTTCGCCAAGCTCTTCACAGCAACAGCAACGGCCGCAGCCGCAGCGGCAGCGGCAACTACAACCGCAACAAAGACTGGGTTGCCGTTGCCGTTGCCGTTGCCGTAAAGATTTTGCTGTTGCTGTGCGTCGCCCCGCCCTCGCGAAGGCAATAGAAGGCCCGGAGGGCGGCGCGCAGGGATGCGCGCCGTTTTTCATCGGGACAAGGATGTCCCGTATGAAAAAACCCCGCGGATGCATCGCTCGTGCGGGCCCTTGATTCAAAGAAAAGCATTTTTCTTTGGTTACCTTTCTTTTGTTGCTTATGACAAAAGAAAGTAACCCGCCGCTTTAGTGGCGGAAGCTTTTGGCGTTTGATCTTG
Organism: Lysobacter sp. 22409; assembly: GCF_052045105.1. Taxonomy (NCBI): domain Bacteria; kingdom Pseudomonadati; phylum Pseudomonadota; class Gammaproteobacteria; order Lysobacterales; family Lysobacteraceae; genus Lysobacter; species Lysobacter sp. 22409. Next base: position 8,084 of record NZ_JBQEOE010000050.1, read on the forward strand.
ATGTTGCTTGAGCGACACGCCGCGAGACCGTTGCAGCGCGGTCGCGGCTCGCGCCGCTCCTACCCCCGCGAAAGCACGTCGCTTCGATAAGCGACATCGGCGCTGGCACCTCTGCGCGTTCCATGGTCGCGACTTACGTCGCTCCTACAGGAGGGTGCGTGGAGATACGGGAAGTCACGTCGCAAGACCGTTACAGCGCGGTCGCAGCTTGTGACCGAAGGAAACCCAGTAGGACGCCGCTCCTACCCAGGCGAAAGCACGCCGCTTCGATGCGCGCCGCCGGCCTTGTCGCCTCTGCGCGTCCCTCGGTCGCGACTCACGTCGCTCCCACACAAAGGCAGCCTGGAGCGGCCAAAGGCCTTGAGAGCAAAGCTAAAGAAGATCATCACGAGCGGCCACCGACGCCCTCCCTGGCGCCGACGCCATTCAAACCGTGCGGATCGGGCTATCCCCATAACCCTTTCCGTCTTCTTACAGCTTCCCTTCCCCTGATTGCGCCTTCCAGGCGCTTACCCCCACCGAGTGCCTGCCGACCGCGTTCTCAGAACGCGACCGGCGAAATCTGCGCGGTCCGCGCGGCGTCGACCGCCGCGGGCTCGGCTTCGCTGACCGGCGCCGGCAGCGCCGATTCCGCGCGCCGGACCGGACCGGCGTCGGCCGGGCCATTCATCATTACGATGCCCACCACCGCCAGCGCCAGCAGGGCGGCCATGGCGACGCGCCTCAGATTGAGGCTGCCGTGGGGAGGTTCGATCGGCGCTTCTTCGCGCGCCCAACTCAGATCGGCCGTGAACAGGCATTCGCCACCTTCGCGCCGGTTGCGCTGTGACGAAGTCGTCGTGAGCGGCCGGTACCGCCTGTCGTCGGAAGAGCTCATCGTAGGTTTCATGCCTTTCCTGTTGAAGCCAAAACGATTCCCCATGGGATCCACCCATCCCAAGCGTGGCCGATGAACGGCTGCCGCTGGGCGTCACTTTTTCCGTTTTGGCGTCACAAATCAAATCCCTTTTTGTGACATAGGTGGAAACCTGGCCGGGAAACGCCGTCCCGAAACCTGAACGAAATCGTCACAAATCCGGCCTGCGTTTCATGGCGTTAAATGAATACCGAAAATTTAACAATCTAAGCGTTTACACGTAACGAAAAAATAACTTCTTCGAACGCACATTTCGTGACCCGGTACTGGCTGAACGGCCTGAATCGGTCAAATATCGGATCTGAACGGAGACGCTCGTAACCGTTTTCAGTCCACCTAGTGTGCCGAATGTGCGCAGAACCACGCCCCGGCTAGACGCTCACCCGGCCTCCCGGCGAGCCGACCCGGCGCCCCGGCGGTGGCCGGCTTGCGCCGGACCGACCCGGCCTCTAGCCTTCTGGCTCGCGCGCAAAGCGCGGCACTTCCTGGAGAGAGCACACATGAACCACGTTCGCGCCGTATTGGCGCTCGGCATCGCTGCGGCCGTCATCGGCCTGGCCGGATGCAAGAAAGACCCCACCCCCTCCTCCAGCACCACGGCCGCCGCCGCGCCGGAAGGCGAGACCGCCGACCAGTTCATCGCCCGCGTCAACGACGAATACAAGAAGATGTATCCGGAGATGACCTCGGCACAGTGGTTGTCCTCGACCTACATCAACGACGACAGCCAGCTGCTCTCGGCCAAGGCCAACGAGCGCTACCTGACCCAGCTCAACAGCTGGATCGAACAGTCGAAGAAATTCGAAGGCCAGCAGATGTCGCCCGCCAGCGCGCGCGCGATCCAGTTGCTGAAGATCGGCACCTCGATGCCGGCGCCGAAAGACCCGGCCAAGCTGGCCGAGCTGACCCAGATCGCCACGCGCATGGAAGGCATGTACGGCTCGGGCACGTATTGCAGCGGCACCGGCGATACCGATTGCCGCCAGCTCGGCGATCTCGAAGACGTGCTGCGCAACAGCCGCGACTACGACGCCCAGCTCGACGCATGGAAAGGCTGGCACACCATCTCCAAGCCGATGCGCAAGGACTACACGCGCTTCGTCGAACTGGTCAACGAAGGCGCGCGCAACCTGGGCTATGCCGACACCGGCGAGCTGTGGCGCTCCGGCTACGACATGAGCCCGGTCGAGCTCGCCGCCGAGACCGACCGCCTCTGGGGCCAGGTCAAGCCGCTGTACGAACAACTGCATTGCTATACCCGCTCGCGTCTGGAAGCCAAGTACGGCGCCGACAAGGGCGAGACCACCGGCGGCATGCTGCCGGCGCACCTGCTCGGCAATATGTGGCAGCAGGACTGGGGCAACATGTGGGACGTGCTGGCACCGTACACCGAACAGCAGGCCGGCAGCCTCGACATCAACGGCGCGCTGGCACGCCAGTACCAGCACAACTTCGACCTGCAGACGGCGAAGAACCCGGGCGACCGCGCCGCCGACGAACAGGCGCAGATCGAAGTCGACGCGAACCTGGCCAACGCCAAGCAGATGACCGAGCGCGCGCAGGACTTCTACGTCTCGCTCGGCATGCCCAAGCTGCCCGACAGCTACTGGAGCAAGACCCAGTTCATCAAGCCGCGCGACCGCGACGTGGTCTGCCACGCCAGCGCCTGGGACATGAACATGGGCGGCGACGTGCGCACGAAGATGTGCATCAAGCCGAACGAAGAAGACTTCACCACGATCTACCACGAGCTCGGCCACGTCTATTACTACCTGGCCTACAACAACCAGCCGCCGCTGTTCCAGACCGGCGCGCACGACGGCTTCCACGAGGCCATCGGCGACACCATCGTGCTGGCGATGACGCCGAAGTACCTGCAGTCGATCGGCCTGGTCGGCAGCCAGCAGCAGAGCAACGAGTCGCTGATCAACGCGCAGATGCGCATGGCCCTGGCCAAGGTCTCGTTCCTGCCGTTCGGCCTGATGATCGACCGCTGGCGCTGGGGCGTGTTCGACGGCTCGATCAAGCCGGGCGAGTACAACAAGGCTTGGTGGGAGCTGAAGGCCAAGTACCAGGGCGTGGCCCCGGTCGAAGCGCGCGGCGAAGAGTTCTTCGACGCAGGCGCCAAGTACCACGTGCCGGGCAATACGCCCTACACGCGCTACTTCCTCTCGCACGTGCTGCAGTTCCAGTTCTACAAGTCGCTGTGCGACGCGGCCGGCTTCAAGGGCCCGCTGTACGAATGCAGCTTCTACGGCAACAAGGCCGCCGGCGCGAAGTTCCAGGCGATGCTGAGCAAGGGCGCCAGCCAGCCGTGGCAGCAGACCATGAAGGAGCTGACCGGCGGCGAGAAGATGGACGCCTCGGCGGTGCTCGAATACTTCGCGCCGTTGCAGACCTGGCTGAAGCAGCAGAACGAAGGCCAGAGCTGCGGTTGGCAGGCTTCGGCGGCGGGCGCGCCCGCGCCGGTCGCTCCGGGCGCCAAGCCGGCAGCGGCCAAGCCCGAGGCGAAGGCGGGCAAGCCCGCACAGGGCTAAGCCTAACCTCGCGATGTTCTCGCGGCGTCCGCGTCCGCAAGCAAAAGAAAAACCGGCTTCGGCCGGTTTTTCTTTGTCCGCGAAACGGTTAGGCGCCGACCGCGTCGGCCTGCTCGGCCTTAGCTTCGAGTAACTCGCGATAACGCGCGAGCAGCTCGCCTTCGGCTGCGGCGACGAAGGCCCGCGTCATCGCCGTGAACTCTTCGTCCGCGCCGGCCATCGCCCGCAGTTGCGCGCGTTTGCGCGTAACCCGCTGCAAGGGACGGGCCCGCTGCGCGGGCGCCGCGACCGCGGCCTCGTCCAGCGCTTCGGCGATGTCGAACAACAAATCGTTCAAGCGCTGCAGATGGCGGGTGCGCGCCTCGACCAGCGCCTGCCGATTGAGCGCCATGATGCGGATCGTGTGTTCGCCGTAGGCATCGGCGACGGCGCCGTGGAAGCTCGGGCTCAGCAGCGACAGATCGGTGTCGGTATGCCAGGCCAGATGCGGGCCGGGATCGCGCCGGGTCGGATCGATCAGCAAGGGGTCTTCGCGGTCGCAGTCGTCGCCCGGCTTGAACGCCCGAACCGCCGACACCGGGAACGCGTTGCCCTTGCCCACGCTCTGCACTTTCTGGGCAGCGAGCTGGGCGGCAGTCATGCCGGCTTCGGCGACCCGATGGCCTTCGACGCGATTGCAGCCGATGCAACTGCGCAGCAAGTTGTCCCAGTCGGCCGCGAGCCACCAATAGCCGCGATGGCCGGGTTCGCCGTCGACGCCCGCCTTGGGCCGGTAATGCTCGATGTCCGCCGACGAAGTCGCCTCGTGCAAGGACTCGCAGTACGCGCACTTCTTCTTGAACAGCTCGCGCAGCGCCTCTTTGACGTCGGGCCGCTTATAGGCCTTGAAGGCGAAGGTCTCGGCCTTAGGGTCCAGGTAATGCTTCGAGGCTTTCTCGAGTTCGCGCCGGCCGGCGCCGTCCGGGTCGACCAGCGAGGCCGGCGCCGGCACCGACTTGCGATCCACGAACCTCATTCGTGGGCTCCCGCCGCCGCGTCCGCGCTCAACAGGGCGACGATTTCCTCCAGCGCGTCCTCGCGCATCGCCGCACGCTCGGCACCGCCGCGACGGCGGCGGTCGTTGAGGTAACGCTGGGTCGCCTCGCCGACGAGTTGCTCGACGGGCGTGTCGCCGAGAGGCAGGCCCGCGAGTTGCGCCGCAAGCGCGCCGCGTTCGCGCTGTTCGCCGGCATCGAGCGCGGGCTTGCCGAGCAGATAGGCATAGCGATGCAAGGCCGCATCGGTCTGCGGCCGCGCGGTGCTGGCCAGGCCGAAGAAGTCCGAGGTCAGCAGTTGGTCGCTGCGCAACAGCTCGATGTTCGGCAGGTCTTCGCGCGGGCGGATGCGGTCGTGCTGGTCGCGGTACAGCACGTGCACTTCGCCGTCGCGCATGCCGCGCAGGCACAGTGCGTCGTGGGCGGTGACGATGAACTGCACCTTCGGCATCGCCCGCCGCAACGCCGACATCACCTCGATCTTCCAGCGCGGGTGCAGGTGCACGTCGATCTCGTCGATCAGGACGATGCCCTGTGCGTATTCCAGATTGCCCCAGGCCTCGACCATGCGCCGCATGATGTCCACGGCCATCGCGAACAGGGAACGGTAGCCGTCGCTCATACGCTCGACCGGGGTCACCCGGCCGTGGGCGCGCACCATCACGTGGCCGCCCGGACCGCGGAAGATGTCGTCGTCATCGTGCAACGAGAACACCTCGCGCATCGCCCGCGCCACCGCATTGAAATGCTGCCGGCTCGCCTCCACCAGCCACGGCGAGGGGTCTTCGAGCTTGGCGAAAGGATCGAACAGGCTGCGGTTGACCGCGTTCTTGTGAATGCGGTCTTGCGAGCGGAAGAAGCGCCTCGCCCCGTAGGCCAGCACCATCGACGGCGCCGCCTCGGTATGGTCCTCGATGCGACCGAGCGAATCGATCTCGATGCGGCGGGTGTCGCCCGACGACAGCAGCACTTCCACATAGGGCCGGTCGGTCAGCACCTCCCAGGACTCGCGCTGGCGCGGCAGGAAATCGGCGCCCTCGACCCGGCAGCCCTTGCGCAGGCGCTCGTCCATCAAGGCCAGGGCCAGCGCTTGCAACACGGTACTTTTGCCGGCGGCGTTCTCGCCGAGCAGCATCACCCCGGAAGCATTGCTGTCGGCCTGCGCATGGGCGAACTCCAGCTCCAGGGTGTCGATGCCCTTGAAGTTGAAGATGCGCACGCGTTCGACATGGGACGCATCCAGCCTGGGCCTGAGTTCGTAGTACTCGCTCGCCGCGCTCCGCAGGGATTCGGAGATCGGCGTTTTGTCCGCGCCCGACAGGTATTCGTAGGCGACCCGGTCCCAAAGTTCATGGTGTCCGGCCAGGCGGGGAATGTCGCGCGACGGGCGGAAACCGACGATGGGCTTGAGCCCGGCCCGGCGCGCGGTTTCCTTGGCCACGGCGTCGAGCGCGGAACGGATCGCGCCGCTGTGTCTGAGATTGTCCAGCTCGTCGATCAACCCGATCGCAACCGCTTCGGCATCCGGGTCGATGGCCTGGTGAATCGTGGTCAGCAGGTCGAATATCCATCGGCGCCGCTCCTCAACCAGCCGCGGCCGGTTGAGGTTCAACACCTCGATGCTGACCGCGCCCTTGTCGGTCTTGCCGGCCAAGCGGCCATCGGGCAGAAACGCCAGATGGCGCGCGGGGTCGTCGCGGCAAGGGTCGATCAGCAGCGCACTCTCGCTCGCCACGGTCTGACGCCAGGCCGTCATCGGCAAGGCGCGCGGCGTATCGACCGGGAACCGATTGCGCTTGGCCGAGACGCATTCGTTGCAGGCATACATCAGGTTGCGCCATTCGAATGCCAGCCAGCCGTAGTGATCGGGGCTTTCCTCGCGCGTGCGCGGATCGGCCGCGGCCAGGATCGGGCGGAACGGGTCGATGCGGCTTTCGTGCAAGCTCAGGCCTGACTCGCAGTACGCGCATTTGCTCTTGAACTGCGCGTCCAAAGCCGCGAACACGTCCTCGCCCAGGAACAACGGCTCGTAGCGCTCGAACGGCGCGCGCTGGCGCTGGCGTTCCTCGGCCGGGCGACTGTAGAACGCGGTGATTTCGCGGGCCCAGTCCAGCAGTTCCGGCCGGCGCAACGACGGCGGCGTCGCCAGCCTTTTCACTTTCCTCATGCAGCCCCTCCGCAGGGCATTGGCGGCCGCAGGCGGCCTGGGTATCGGCGGCCGCAGGCGGCCTGGGTATCGGCGGCCGCAGGCGGCACGGGCATCGGCGGCCGCAAGCGGCACACGCATTGGCGGCCGCAAGCGGCCTAGCTTCCGTGACTGCGCCGGGCGGCGGATCGCCGTCATTATGGACATGGCCGGGTCTGGCGGAGTGGCATTCGGTCCGAGATCGCGAAGCCGGAGCCATACCGGCCTCGGGCACAATGCCGATGCGGCTAGTGCTCGCGCCTGTGCCGCTTCCCGTTCTGGCCGCCCCTGCGGCGGCCGCGCTTCCGGAGTTCCGCATGCCCCCGCCGATCCGCCTGTCCGCCGCCTTACTGCTCGCGCTTTCGTCCACCGCCGCGGCTGCCGCCGAACGCGTCGACTTGCTGATCCGGCATGCCAACGTGATCGACGTCGCCGACGGCCGGACCCGCGCCGACCAGGCGATCGCCGTGCGCGGCGATCGCATCGTCGCCATCGTCGACGACGCCAAGGCCAAGCGCTACCAGGCCGCGCAGACCGTCGAAGCCCAGGGCAAGTACGCGATTCCGGCGCTATGGGACATGCACGTCCACTTCGGCGGCGGCGACAAGCTGATCGAAGAGAACAAGAACCTGCTGCCGCTGTATCTCGCCCACGGCATCGCCGCGGTGCGCGACGCCGCCGGCGACCTCAGCCCGAGCGTGTTCGAGTGGCGCGACGCGATCGCCGCCGGCCGCCTCGACGGCCCGACGATCTATACCTCGGGCCCGAAACTGGAAGGCTACAAGTCGATCTGGCCCGGCGACATCGAAGTCGGCAATGCCGCCGAGATTTCCAAGGCGCTCGACCGACTGCAGGGCTGGAAGGTCGATTTCGTCAAGATCACCGACAACACCTTGTCGCCGGAGCTGTTCCTCGACGCCCTCGAGCAGGCGCACGCACGCGGCCTGCGCACCTCGGCGCACGTGCCGTTCACCCTCACCATCGATACGGTCAGCGCAGCCGGGCTCAGTTCGATCGAACACATCGACTACGCCTACAAGGCCGGCTCGCCGCAGGAAGCCGAGATCGGCGCGATGGTCGCGCGCGGCGAGATAGACAGCCGCGAAGGCTGGAACCGGATCCAGGCCAGCTTCGACGAGGACACCGCGCGTGCAGCCTATCGGCGCCTGGCCCAACGCGGCACCGCGGTCACCCCGACCCTCAACGGCAGCTTCGTTACTACTTATCTGGATCGCGACGACCACCGCGGCGATACCTATCTGCGCTATATCGGCCCCGGCCTGCAGGCGACCTACGCCTGGCGCGTCGAACGCGCGGCCAAGGACGACGCTGCGGCGATCGAGCGCCGCCACCAACGCTATGAACGCAGCGCAGCGATCCTGCCCTTGTTGCAGTCCTCCGGGGTCGCGATCCTCGCCGGCACCGATGCGGGTTTCCTGAACTCCTTCAATTACCCCGGCATCGGCCTGCACGACGAGTTGCAGCGCTTCGTCGACAACGGCCTGACCCCGTTGCAGGCGCTGCAGGCGGCGACCATCAACGGCGCCCGCTTCCTCGGCCAGGAGCGCCTGCACGGCCGCCTCGCCGCCGGCAAGGCCGCCGACATCGTCCTGCTCGACGCCGACCCGTTGCGCGACATCGCCGCGACCCGACGCATCGACAGCTTCGTGTTGCGCGGCAAGATTCACGACCGCAAGGCGCTGGACGCGATGCTGGAAGAGGTGCGCAAGAAGGTGGCGGCGCAGACCGCGCCGTAGCCTTTGTAGGAGCGACGTCCTGCTGGATTTCCTTCGGTCATGAGTCGCGACCGAGAATCGTGTTTGCGCGCTCGTTGCGAGGTCGGTCGCGGCTCGCACCGCTCCTACCCTTGAAGCCCGCCGGCTCGTCCCTCAACGCCGGAACTTCTGCGGCGTGGTGCCGCTGAACTGCTGGAACATGGCGATGAAGGCCGAAGCGCTGGCATAGCCCATCGCCACCGCCACCTGTTGCACGCTGCGGCCCTGCTCCAACAACGGGATCGATTGCTGAAAACGCAGACGCTGGCGCCATTGGCTGAACGACATGCCGAGTTCGTCGCGGCAGCGCCGGCTCAGGGTGCGCTCGGTGGTGTGCACGCGCTGCGCCCACTGCTCCAGGGTGGTGTTGTCGCCGGGATGATGCTGCAAGGCATCGAGGATCGGCCCGAGCAAACGGTCTTCGCTCTGCGGCACGAAGCGCGACAGCATCGGCGTGGCCAGCAACTTGTCGATCAAGACCCGCGCCAGGCGCCGGTCGGCCACGGTGTCGGGCACTTCGATGCCGCGATCGAACAAGTCCTCGACCCCGGCGATGAACAAAGGATGCAGACGCACGATGCCCGGCGCTTTCGGCAGCATCGGCGTGTAGCGCTCGGCGATATTGATCAGGCGGCACTGTACCTCGCGCCGGTTGTGCGAGCTGTGGTCCATCTTCGGCGGGATCCACACCGCGTAGCCGGGCGGCGCGAAGAACGGCTGCTCCTCGATCAGGAAGGCCATGCTGCCGGACTCGACGAAGGCCAACTGGCCCCAGGGGTGCTGATGCAGGGCGCTCTCGGTATCGACCGCCAAGGCCTCGTAACGCAGCAGCAGGGGGCCCGGCAGGGAGCGGTAGGGATAGTGGAAGCGGCGGCTGTTGCGCATCTTGTCCGGGCCTCGCTACGGCTTGTCTGGTTATCGACATCTGTCGATTACCCGACATTCTAGAATGAGCCGCCCCACGTTGTACGGAACACCGCAATGCATTTGTTACTGCCGATCCTGGCCACGCTGATCTGGGCCGGCAACACGATCGTCAACAAGCTGTCGGCCGGCGCGATCGAGCCGGCGGCGATTTCGTTCTACCGCTGGCTGGTCGCCCTGCTCGTCCTCACGCCCTTCATGCTGCCGCGGGTGTGGAAGCTGCGCGCGCAGGTGCGTCCGCACTGGCGCAAGTTGATCGTGCTCGCCGCGCTCGGCATGGTCATGTACCAGTCGCTGGCCTACTTCGCCGCGCACAGCGTCAGCGCCATGTCGATGGGCCTGATCGTCGCCGCGATTCCGCCGATGACGATGGTAATCGGCATGTTCGTGCTGAAGACGCGTCCTTCGCCGGGCATGTTGATCGGCGCGTTGATTTCCTTCGCCGGCCTGAGCTGGCTGCTCAGCGGCGGGCACCCTGCGCGATTACTGCAGCAGGGCCTGGGCCGCGGCGAACTGATGATGCTGCTGGCCGCGTCCTCGTACGCGCTGTACGGCGTGCTGGTGAAGCGCTGGGCGCTGCCGATCCCGAACGGCGAATCGCTGTACCTGCAGATCCTGTGCGGCAGCGTGCTGTTGCTGCCGGGCTTCCTGCTGGCGCCGTCGGTGGCCTTGACCGCGCAGAACCTGCCGCTGGTGCTGTACGCCGGTCTGCTGGCCTCGACCGTGGCGCCGTGGTTCTGGATGTACGGCCTGCTGCGCCTGGGCGCGGACAAGACTTCGGTGCTGATGAACCTTACCCCGGTGTTCACTGCCGTGTTCGCCGTGCTGTTCCTCGGCGAGCCCTTGCAGACCTATCACTGGATCGGCGGCGTACTGACCTTGCTCGGCGTCGCGACCGCCCAGGCCTTGCGCCAGCGTCCGGCGGCGCCGGTTCGCGCGCAGGAATGCGCGAGCTGACGGCCACGACTGCTTGGCTTGGGTAGGAACGGCGTCCTTCTGGATTTCTTTCGTTCACAAGACACGACCGGTCTGCGGACGGTCCCTCGCGGCCTGCCGCAGGTCGCGGCTTACGCCGCTCCTACCCTCGAACGGCTCCTCGCTCCGCTCGCCGCCATGTGCGCATCGCCATTGTGAGCCTCGTCAAGTTCGGCATTGACACTCGCTGTTAGGGTCGTGACATGTCGTCGCCACCCGACATCGAAACATCGGCCTCGCGGTCCGGTCAGCGCCTGCTCTGGGCCGCGCTGATCGTCGCCACCGCGCTCGTCGTCGCGCTCGGCTGGCAGGTCGGGCGCCTGCGCGACGATCAACAATGGCTGGTCGATCGCGTCACCCAACCCTATGTCGGCATGTACGTGCCGCGCGTCGCCCTGCAGTCGCTGGACGGGCGCGCGCGCGAGCTCGGCCAGCCGCCCGGCGACAGCCAGGTGGTGTTTTTCTTCACCACCACCTGCCCGCATTGCCGCGCCTCGCTGCCGCAGCTGAAACTCGCCGCGTCGCAGTTGCAGGCCGCTTCCGGCGGCGGCGCCGAACTGATCGGCGTGGCCTTCGCCTCGCCCGAACAGACTCGCCGTTATGCCGACGAACACGGGCTCGACTTTCCCTTGATCGCCCACGACGACCGCCGCACCTCGGCGCTGTTCCGCGCGCGCAAAGTGCCGTCGCTGCTGGTGATCGGCCGCGACGGGCGGGTCCGCTACCAGCACGTCGGCGCGATCAACAGCAAACAGACCTTGCAGGAACTGCTGCGCGCAGTGCGGCCCGCGTCGCCGTCGCGCGCCGCCGTGCAGGCCGCGGTCGCCGCCCCGGCGGTGCCGCGATGAACCATGCAGCGTCGAGGGACTCGACGCTGCGGCGGGTGCCCCGGCATCCGCCAACGACGCGGCCCTGGCCGCGTGCCCCGGCCGGACCGGCATCGTGCCGGGCTCCGGCGTATCCGCCGCGGTCTTGGGAGAGGGCGCGGCGAACATCGACAGGAGCTCAGTAATGAAGAAGCGCAATCGTGGTGTCCGTGTCGTCCTCGCCGCCCTGCTGTTCTCCGCGGCGATGGGCTTCGGCGCCTTCCAGGTGATCGCCGGCAACGGTGACGCACCGGCCCAATCGGAATCGTGCAACTCGTTCGCTTGTCGCAGCGAGTGCCCGGAATTCGGCGGCGAACTCGGCCCCGGCGGCCCGGGCCGTCCGCTGGTCTGCTATTGCTGCGGCTGATCCCCCTCGGCCGCAAGCGTCTGCCGGCCGCAGGGGGGTGGCCCCCGGCCGGCTTTTTTTATTCCGCATCCGCCTTGAAGCGGAGCCCGGCATCGGTCGCGACGGTCGGCGCCTGGCTGCCGCCCAGGTACGAGACCGGCGTGTGCGCCAGCCCCACGCAAAATCGGTTGTTTGCCGGCCACCCCGGCATCCGATCAAGCCGATTCGATGCCGTGTCACTGAAATTCGTGATCCAGCACACACGGATGCGTGACATTTTGCTAGCTTGCGCATGGATTCAGTGAACTCCCCGCCTGACGTCGCGATGGGGCGCGACGACACCGGCGGCCTTTCGCCTGTTGCGCCGGCTCGTAACGAGCGGCGGTTACGGATGACGGGGCACGCATGAAGCCTTCATGCGCCTTTGGCCCCGCACATCGACCGCCCCAATCTCACGAGCGTGCCCTGCGATGCATCAACGCATCGACCGGATCAAGAACCTGGCATCGGTATCGCAGTTCCGCATCGGCGCGCTGTTGGTACAGCCCGATCGTCTGTCGATCGTCCGCGAAGGCGTAACCACCGCGCTCGAACCGCGCATGATGGAAGTGCTGGTCGCCCTGGCCGAGCGCGCGGGCGAAGTCATCAGCGCCGAGCAACTGCTGATCGAGATCTGGCGCGGCACCTTCTACGGCGACAACCCGGTCCACAAGACCATCGCCCAGTTGCGGCGCCGACTCGGCGACCGCAGCCGCGAACCCGACTACATCGAGACCATCCGCAAGCGCGGCTATCGCCTGGCTGCGCGGGTCAGCTTTCCCGACGACTACCGCAGCGGCCTGCCGCGCGCGGCGGCGTGGACCGAGGGCAGCCCTTACGTGGGTCTGCGTTCGTTCGACCAGGCCCATGCCGGGGTGTTCTTCGGCCGCGGCCGCGCGACCGCCGAGTTGCTCGCGACCTTGCGCGAACAAGTCGACAGCCAACGCCGCTTCGTCCTGGTCTCCGGCGCCAGCGGTTGCGGCAAGACCTCGCTGCTGCGCGCCGCGGTGATGCCGCTGTTGCAGCAGGACGGCGGTTTCGACGGTCTGCATGCGCTCAGCAGCGTCTACTTCGACCTCGGCGCCTGCCGCGGCGGCGACCTGCTCGCGCGTTTGGCGCAGGCCTTGTGCGGCTGGTCGTTGCTGGGGCGGCCGGTGTTCCTGGAGACCGAGACCGAGGCGCTGGAACAGCAGTTGCGCGCCGCGCCCGAACAGGTCCACGCCCGCATCGAAGACGCCTTCCTGCGCATGACCGGGCATCGCGCCGAACGCGCCCACCTGTTGCTGGTGATCGACCACAGCGAGGCCGTCGTCGCCGAACCGGCCATCGACGCCCGCGACCGCAGCGATTTCGGCGCGGCGATGGCGGCGCTGTGCGGCTGCAGGCACGTCGCCGCGATCGCGATCACCCGCAGCGATTTCTATCCGCGCCTGATCGAAGCCGTGCCCGGCCTGGCCGAACTCAAGGCCGGCGACGGCCATATCGATCTGTTGACCCCGCGCGTGGGCGAGATCGGCCAGATCATCCGCGCCCCCGCCGCGCTGGCCGGCCTGAGTTTCGAGGAAGACCCGGAAAGCTCGATCCGGCTCGACGACGTGCTGCGCGACGCCGCCGCCGAGCATCCCGATTCGTTGCCGTTACTGCAGCACACCCTGCAGGCCTTGTACGAGCGCCAAGACGAAGGCGGCGTGTTGAGCCTGCGCACTTACCGCGAGCTCGGCGGGCTGGAAGGCGCGCTGGCGCACCGCGCCGAACAGGTGTACGCCGACTTGCCGGCGACCGCGCAAGCCAGCCTGGAACGCGTGCTCGCGGCCTTGATCGTGATCCGCCCCGACAGCGATGCGATCACCGCGCGACGAGTGCTGTGGTCGGCGCTCGACGATGCCGCGGCACGCGAGCTGGCCGAAGCCTTCGTGCGCGCGCGGCTGTTCGTCGGCGAACTCAGCGGCGGCGAGCCGGGCTTCGGCGTCGCCCACGAGGCGCTGTTGCGGCAGTGGCCGCGCGCGCGCGAATGGGCCGGCGACAACCGCCAGTTGCTGCAGGCGCGCGAACGCCTGCAGCGCGCGGCGCGGCGCTGGGCCGGCGAAGGCCGCCGTTCCGATCACCTGCTCAATCCCGGCCGCCCGCTGGCCGAAGCGCGCGAGGCCGCGCGCCGTCTGCCGGCCGACCTGGCCGCGGCCGACCTCGAATTCCTGCGCGCCAGCGAACGCCAGCAACGGCGCAAGCAATGGCTGCGGGTCGGCGCGATCGGCGCCCTGGCGGCGCTGACCCTGGCCTCGGTCGGCCTGGGCCTGCAGGCCTTGCAAGCGCGGCGCGAAGCCGAACAACGCCGCGACCAGGCTCAGCAACTGGTCGGTTTCATGCTCGGCGACCTCGCCGAACAACTGCGCCCGATCGGCAACCTGCAACTGCTCGACAGCGTCGGCAGCCAGGCCCTGACCTATCTGGAACGCATGCCGGAAGCCGACATGCAACCGCGCGAACTGGTCAACCATGCGCGCGCCCTGCGCACGGTCGGCGAAGTACTGATGAACCTGGCCCGGTTCGACGAGGCCAACGCCGCCTTCGAGCGTGCCGCCGAAGCGGTGGCGCGGGCGCGCCGGGAAACCCCCGACTCGCTGGAGGCCCTGGCCGAATCCGGCACGGTCGCCTACTGGCAGGGCTATTACGACTTCCGCCAGAAACGCATGGACCCGGCGCACGCGCATTGGCTCGACTATCTGCGCGCGGCCGAGCAATTGGTCGCGCGCGCGCCGACCGACCCGCGCTGGCAGCTCGAACTGTCGTATGCGCTGAACAATCTCGGCACCCTGGCCAACAGCCGCCAGCGCACCGACGAGGCCGCGGAACTGTTCGCGCGTTCGGTCGCGATCAAGCGCGAGCTGCTCGCCCGCAAGCCCGACGACAAGTCGCTGCGTTACGAACTGGTCGACAGCCTGTCCTGGCTCAGCACCGCGCAGGAGTCGCGCGGTCAACTCGAAGCGGCCGCCGCCGGCTACGCCCTGCAGACCCGGATGCTGCGCGAACTGGTCGCCGACGAACCCGACGCCAATGCCTGGCGACGCAAACTCGCGACCGCGTTGTTGCGCAGCTCGATCCTGGCGCTGGATCGGGGCCGGATCGAGGAGGCCGCTCGCGATGCCGAGGAAACCCGGTCCCTGTTGCGCCAACTGGTCGAGCAGCAACCCGACAACCGCACCTGGCGCCGCGACCTCGCCCATGCCCAAGCCCACGCCGGCTGGATCGACGCGTTGCGCGGCGCGCATGCGCCGGCCGTCCAGCAAATGCGCGAAGCGCTGAGCACCTTGGCGCCCTTGCTCGCGCAAGCGCAATCCTTGCCGGAGTGGCGGCGGCTCGACGCGGTCGTGCGCCTGCGCCTGGCCCAGGTGGAGAGCGCTGCCGCAACGACGCCGTGGCCGGCGCAGATCGACCGCGCCGTGGCCGACCTCGAAGCCCTGCACTCGGGCGGCAGCGACGCCGCCAGTCTGTCGACCCTGGCGCGCGCCTTGGTTTCGCGCGGCGAACGCCTGGCCGCGGTGGGCCAACGCGAGCGCGCCGAGGCCGACTGGAAGCGCGTGCGCGGGCTGCTCGCGGCGAGCGCGCCGCAGTCGCGCGATCGCTTCCTGCTCGACACCTGGATTCGCGCGCAGATCCACCTCGACGCCCACGCCGACGTTGCGCGCCAGATCGAATGGCTGCGCCGCAGCGGCTACCGCCACCCGGATTTCATCGCCTTCTACGCTCCACCCACCCGCCAGGAAGCCCTGCAATGACTCAGAAGTCCAAGAACAAGACCAAGACCAAGCCGGCCACGCTCGAGATCGAACTCACCGTCGCCCATGTGGTGTTCGGCGGCAACGCCGCGCAAGGCCGTTACTTCTACAGTTTCTCGCCCGACGTAGTCACCGTCGGCAAGGACCAGAGCCCGGTCAAGATCACCTACCGCCTCGAAAAAGAAGTGTCCAAGGATCTTAAGATCGAGGGCGTGCTGAACTCCGACGCCAAGGACCAGATCTACGACACCAAGATCGCCGCCGACGGACGCAGCGCCAGCATGATGAACCGCAACGACACCCAGACCCTGATCTTCTTCTCGGTGCTGGTGCGCGACCACAAGCGCGGCGTCCTGGTCGCCTGCGACCCCCAAGTCGGCAACGACCCGGAAATCACCCCGCAGGCCGGCAAGCGCAAGCGCTGACCCGCCGCGGCCTGTCGACGGCGCTGCGCCCGCACCGCGAGCGCAGCGGCGACCGACCGCCGGAAACCGCAGCGGCCGTTACCCAACGGCCGCTGCCCATGTTGGCGGTTCGACCGCCTCGTTCGTCTCCCGCTTCGGCACCGATCCGGCGCTGTCGCCCGGCGGCCGGCAGAAGACTCTGGATGTTCGGCCATCGCCGGAGAAGAGCCGAGCCCGCCTTTGCGGGAATGACGGGTTATCGGCGGCCGCGCCGCAATGCCGGCCACTGCCCGGCCCACGTCGCGAACGACGCAAAGCGGCCAGAACCCGCGCCGACGACGGCGAGCGAACCTGTTCGTTCGCCTCCGGCAAGGCGCGACCTGTTGCACCAAAGCATTGATCGCACAAGGAAAAACCGACCGTAAGGTTGCCGTAAGGCAGACCGGAAGCGCTGCGAGGAATCTGCGCTCACCCGGACCGCCGCGTGCCGCCGCCGGGACCGATGCGCCGGCCGGCGCACGGTGTCCGGCACGAACCCGCCCCGGCGGATTCGCAGGAGCCCGGCCATGTCCGATTCCGACTATCCCTACACCTTGTCCGGCGACGGCGGCGACACGCTCGACTCGCAGGACGACATCGGCCCGCTCTCGCAGTTCCGCCACGGCGCCCAGGACCGGCGCCTGCTCGAACTCGCCCGCCTCGATGCCGGCCTGGCCGCCAACAACGATTTCGACGACAAGCCCTGGGGCCTGCTGTACCGGGCCCTGACCGATTCGATCGACGTCTCGCCGGACGACTTCCAACTGGTCTATCCGTCGACGCGTTGGGACTGGCCGCTCACCCAGGCCGGTTTCATCAGCGCCGCCCAGCACGACTTCTGCGCGACCGCGCCGCGCTGGAGCGCGATCGGCGCTTACGTCTCCAGTGGCGACCCGGTGCACCAGGCCTATCAGCAGTTCCTCAACGTGATCCCGGCCGCGACCGAATACCCGAGCCTGCGCCAGCACCTGCACGACGCCGACGACGAACTGGTCGTGGCGACCAACCACTACACCCTGGCCACGACCTCGGCCGCCTCGGCCTACGCCAATCAAGTCGCCGACAACGAGCCCTGCTTCAGCGAGTGGCTGGGCCGCAGCGGCGGCCGTGGTTACCAGGCGCGCATCGTCGCCGCCGAGACCGCGATGAACCAGGCGCAGGCGCACTACTCGGCCTTGATCGCGCAGTGCGACGCGGTCGAACTCGGCGCGGCCCAGCGCCGTTGCGGCAGCGACGACTTTCACGTCCGCCTGGCCGATCTCAACCTGATCAAGATGGCCAAGGTCCCCGACTGGCAGGTCGAACACGACGCCGCCGACTGGGTCGCACGGGTCCAGGCCGGTCACGGCCCGGCCGGCGCCACCGTGGGTTTCAGCAACCGCGAGGCGCCCTACGATTTCGGCCGCAGTTGGGCCGGGCGCCAGGGCAAGATCCGCCAGTTGTTCTGGCAGGTGCGCATCAACGGCCGTTGGGAGCGCATCGACGAATTCGAGTTCGACAACCAACTCGAACTGTCGCTGGATTTCCAGGCGGTCGACCGGATCCGCATCGCCCCGGGCGGCTGGTACGACGGCGAATTCGCCCGCAGCATGATCGACGGCCCCTTCGTCCACGGCTACAGCCCGTTCGGCGACGAACGCGGCCAGGCGGTGTTCGGCGAAAAGGGCTTCTTCGGCCTGGTCAAGAGCGGCATGGTCGTCGGCTACAAACCGAGCTTCAGCATCCGCACCACCACCTCGACCTTCCGCCGCTTCGCCAACGTCTTCAAGTTCGCCACCGGCTTGCGCATCGGCCCCTTCACCCTCGAAGCCGAAGGCGGCAGCGCGCGCGCCGGCTGGAAAGCCGACCCGGCGAGCCTGAGCTTCACCGGCACCACCACCTCGGAGGTGCCCTTGATCATCGGCGTGACCATCGCCGAGCTGCCGAACGCTTGAGCCTCGACCGCGCGCCGCGGCCAACAAGCCGCGCGAGCGCTCACGGACCGCGCAAGACCCAGCCGCAGTAACGGCCCGAGCAGGCGCCGCTGGAGGCATCGAGCAGCACCACGTTGCCCAAGTCGCCGCGCGGACGTTCGATCATCGCCGGCAATACCAGGATCGCCGGCGCGGAGCGGTCCAGCCCGCGCGGAAGATCGAAACCGCGCGCGATGCGATAGCGCGGCCAACCGGCGATGCGGGCATCGAAGGATTTTTGTCCGGCCGCCCCAACGCGCGCACGCCAGTGACTGAGGTCGAGCGGGCCGGCGACGACCAGGGCGCCACGACGCCAGGGAGTGGCCAGCAGCGCGGTCGTGCTCGGCGCGGCCTTCGCGCCGCGAAAAGCGACCGCGTCCAAGGCATCCGACAAGCGCGGGATCGTCGACAGATCGTCGGGCGCGGGCTCGACTGCGACACCGGCGCCGGTGCCGACCATCTTCTGCATCGTCGCTACCGCCGGCGGCAGGGACGGCAGCGGCCGGCGCGCCATCACCCGCACCGCGGCCGGGATCGACAGCCCATGCAGTTCCATCGCCACCTCCTGCGCGCGCGCCTGCAGGATCTGGAAACGCGGCGCGGCCTCGGCCCCGCCGGCGACGTCGATGCGTTGGCGCACCGCGCGCGAACCGGCGGCACGGCCGACTTGTTCGGCTTCGATCATCAAGGCGCCCAGGGCCAGGTCCGGCTGGTCGTAGAGCCAGGTCCAGGCCAGGCCGCGCCAGGCGCCGTCGAAGGTCGGGTTGGTGCGCAAGGCCTGCAGGAAATTCGCCCGCGCCGCGTCGCGCTGGCGGCGCAGGCTTTCGGCATCGACGATGTCGAGCGGCCGCTCCGCAGCGGCGCCATAGCGGCCGAGGCCGTCCATGAAAGCGCCGAGCCGCCAGATGCCGAGCTCGCGCGGCGGCAATGCGCGCGAAGGGTCGGCCGCCACCGCCGCGGACAAATAGTGCTCGATCGGCTCGATGCGCTCGGCGCCGGCGCCCGGCTGCAAGGCCGCCGAGGCTTCGCGATACAACCGCATCGCACCGTCGTAGCGGTCGGCATCGCGCTTCGCGTTCGATCCCTGCGCCTGCACCGCGATCATCGCGAGCTGCTGGCGATAGAAGGAATCGCCGTGCGCGGCGCTGCTCGCGGCGCCGCGGATCAGGGCATCGATCTCGGCCTCGCGTTCGCGCGCCGAACGCGGCGGCGGCGGCGAGACCGCCGCGGGCGCCGGCGACGCCAGCGCATCGGCCATCGCCGAAGGCTCGGCGGGCGCGGCCGGCACGCCGCCGACGATCGCATCGGCGGGGAAGCGCTGCGCGTTGCGCGCCGGCGCGACCAGGATCGCGACCACGGCGAACGCCGCCACCACCACGCCGATGCGCAGTTCGCGGTCGTTGTGCTCGATCGAGCGCATCAGCACCGCGATCAGGCTGGGCACCGCCGCCATCAACAAGGCGAGGTTGAACCAGCGCTCGTCGCGGCTGTGCAGCGGCGAGGACACCCAATGCCCGGCCACGTCCATCGCCCACAGCGGCAAGGACATCAACCAGCCGGTGAACGGCGCCAGCAGGATCAAGGTGAAGAACAGCAGCACGGCCAGCTTGCCCCAGGCCATGCGGGTGTAGCGGAAACGCTGCAAGGGCTTGGGCCGGCTCATCGGTTCTTGAGCATCCTCGGCAGGACCAGCATGAACACGCCGCAAGCGGCCAGAAAACCGGCGCCGAGCAAGGTCATCAGGATCGCGTTCATCCAGCCGTCGAGCGCGGCCGCGCCCGAGCTCGGCAGCAACTGGGCGTACAAGGCCTGCACGAACTGAGCGATCCGGGCGAACGACCAGGGCAGCGCCACCGCCAGGCTGACCCGCACTGCGATGCCGATTCGCGACGACCAAGGCTTGCTCGCGACGGCCGCGCCAGACCCGCGTGGCCACCAGGACCGCTGCGCCTGCGCCACGTTCTGCGCAGTCTGCGCCTGCATCTGCGCCTGCATGCGGGTCAGTTGCGCCTGCATCTGGGCCATCTGCGCGGCGGTCACCGCAGAAACCGGCCCGCGCGCCCCGCGCCGACCGCCCGAAGGCTCCGGCCGCGGATTCGGTTTCGGCCGCGGCTTGGCGTTGCGCGCGGTCTTCGCGATCAGCTCGGCGCGCACGCAGGACGCGCACGGCTGGCTGGCGTAGTGCTGATGCTCGCGATTGCGCGCGCACACGACCAGGCGCCCGCTCGAAGGCTGCGCATAGCTGCGCAAAGCGCGGCTCCACTCGGCCGCGCTCGGCCGCTGCTCGCCGTCCTTGCCGAAGGCGCGGTCGAACAACTCGCGCAGCTCCAGCGGGATCGCGGCATGCGCGCTGACCGGGCTCGGCGTCATCATCCGATGGGCGCGCAGGCCGTAGGCGTAATGCCGCTCGCGGATGCGCGCCGGGATGTCGGTCGGCACGCGGTCGGAAGCCGGCCGGCCGCTGTAGGGATGGATGCCGAAGTTCAACAACTGGAACACGACCACGGCCAGGGCGAAGCGGTCCTGGGTTTCCTCGCCGTCCGGACCGAGCTTGCGCGCCTGGAACTCCGGGGCGAGGTAATCCGGCGTGACCTGCGGCGCAGAGAAACGTTTGCCCTGACCCTGGATGCTGAAGCCGTCGCAGTCGAGCAAGGCGATGTACAGCGATGCGCGATAGAAGCGCAGGTTGACCGGCTTCAGGTCGACCACGTAGTGATGCTGCGCGTGCAGCGCGGCAAGCACCGCGCTGAGGTTGGCGGCCAGCGTGACCTTGGCGCCGAGCCCGACCGGCAGCCCGGCCGCGCGCGCCTGCCGCTCCTGCAGCACCTGTTCGAGTTCGGAGGTCGACTTCACGTCGAGCGCCGGCATGGTGAAACCGACGAAACGCCCGCGCTCGTCGCGCACCACCGCATGCGGCCAGGCGATCTGGACGTAACGCTTGCCGCCCTCGACCTGGTCGGGCAGATGCGGGCGCAGTTCCAGCATCGCCTCGATGCGGTCGGTATAGCTCGGCGGGTCGACGCGCTCGTGATAGATCTTGGCGACGCTGTGAGCGTCGTCGGGCAGCAGGTATACGCTGCCCGCGCCGCCGCTCTTGATCAGCGCGCCCAGCGTCGAGCGCCGAGGCCCGATCCGGATGCTGCTGCCGCTGCGCAGAGTCATGGCGCCCGGATCAGACCCGCAAGGCGATCAGCAGGGTCTTGTCGTCGGACGTGATGCCGTGCGTGCGCGGATCGTCGAGGGTACCGAACAAGGCGCGGCTGCCCGCGTCTTCGTCGACCGAGGCCAGATAACGCGCGACCGGATCGATGAAGGGCCGGTACAGGCCGGCATTGCCCTTTTCCATCGCGAACGGCATCGCGCCGTCGGACATCAGGTTCAAGCGAGCGACCGGGTACGGCACGGCCAGCACGCGCAAATGCTCGCGCCAGGCCTCGCCGGTGACGAAGTAAGTTTCGTTGGCGTACTCGCCGTTCTCCGGCGCCGACACGCGGGCGGCGTGGGTCTGCGCATCGGCCGCTTCGGCGACGCCGAGGCCGTCGCCGATATGGAAGAACCAGCCACGCTCCGCATCGCCGACGAAGCCGACCAGGGTCGCGGCATAACTCGACAACTCCGCCTGCGCTGCGCCGGCCACGGCGATCAGCGCGGCACGCGCGTCGAGCACCGCGGCTGCCGCCAGTTCGAACACCGCCTGCTCGCTCGTCGCCGAAGCATCGCCCTGCTGCGCCCAGGCCGCGGCCAGGTTGCGCACCACCGTGTCGGCGGTCAGGCGCGAACCGACGTCGCTCGACGCCGCCGAACCCGCGCCGTCGCAGACCACCGCCACCAGGACGTCGCCGTCGGCGTGGAAAGCGAACGCGTCCTGGCAGGGAATGCCTTTGTCGAGATGCGATTTTCCGGTGGCCGATGCCGCATAGATCCGCCAGCCCATGGCCCGGGACCCGCCGCTCAGGTCGGCACCGACGACCAGGTGTCGGTCGAGGGCAACTGCGCCTGACCGCCCGGCCGCGACTGCGACACCACCTGCATGCTCGCGCTGAGCCACAGGAACAATTCGCGGAACTGCAGACCCTGCAGGCGCTTCACGCCGGCCGCGCCCTTGCTGCTGAACTGGGCCATGACCTTGTCCTGCGAGCCTTCGCCGACCGCGATCGGGAAGATCGCGACCTTGTTGGCCTGCTCGGCGTCGCGCGCCTGCTTGGCCGCGGTTTCCCAGGCGTCGGTCGGCGAGCCGTCCGACATCAGGAACAGCCACGGCCGGGTGTAGGCGATGCCGGCCTGCTTGAAGCGCTGCTTTTCGTTTTCGACTTCGGCCAGGGCCAGTTCGATGGCGCGGCCTGTCGGCGTGGTGCCTTCGGCTTCCAGGGTCGGCGCGGTGAAATCCATCGCGTCGCACCAGTCGCCGACCACTTCGGCGGTGTCGAAACCACCGTAGCGCACCACCAGCACGCGCACGCGCTTGGCCGCGATCACGTCGGACTTGAGCTCCTGTTCGAGCAGCTTCAGGCCTTCGTTCAATTGCCGGACCGGCTCGCCGAGCATGCTGCCGGAGCAGTCGAGCACCAACACCAGCGGGGTGCGCTGCTCGGTGTTGTCGACCAGGGCTACATCGGGGATGACGGGCTGATTCATGGCATTCCTTTGCTGCATGGAGATAGGGGCCGAGTATAGCCACGAGCCGGGGTGGTCGGCGCGGGCCCAGGTCGCGGCGCGCCACATCGGCCTGCAAACGCCTGCGAACAGGCCCTGCGCGGCGGATACGGCCGCGCCTGCGTCGCGCCCATTCGCCGGGCCTAGGCGCGGCCCCGCTGCGGCGCGATACTCGGGCCATGACCGAGCCCGCCGCCCACGTCGCCGCCGCTGCCGATCTCGCTCCGCAGGCGCTCAGCCACGCCACCGCCCTGCCCGCGCGCTACTACGTCGAGCCGGCCATGGCCGCGCGCGACCGCGCCACCATCTTCGACCCCGCCTGGCAGTTGATCGCCCATGTCTGCCAGTTGCGCGACGCCGGCGATCACGTCGTCGCCGACTTCGCCGGTCTGCCGGTGATCGCGGTGCGCGGCGCCGACGACGAGATCCGCGTCTTCCACAACGTCTGCCGGCA
The DNA here is from genome assembly GCF_052045105.1 of Lysobacter sp. 22409. Classification (NCBI taxonomy): domain Bacteria; kingdom Pseudomonadati; phylum Pseudomonadota; class Gammaproteobacteria; order Lysobacterales; family Lysobacteraceae; genus Lysobacter; species Lysobacter sp. 22409. The sequence continues at coordinate 30,956 of NZ_JBQEOE010000050.1, forward strand.
TCGCGCCGGGCCGATCGCGAGTTGCGACGGCCTGGCCGCGCGTTCGCTGCGTTGCCGCTACCACGGCTGGACCTACGGCCTCGACGGCGTGCTGCGCTCGGCGCCGGAGATGGCGCAGGCGCCCGACTTCGATCCGGCGCAGATCCGCCTGCCGCAGTTGCGGGTGCGGGTCTGGCAGGGGCTGGTGTTCGCCGCTTCGCATCCGAACCTCGATTTCGACGAGTTCGTCGCCGGCATCGATGCGCGCATCGGCACCCAACGCGGCCTCGAACACTACCGCCACCATCACCGGGTCGGTTACGACGTCGCCTGCAACTGGAAGGTCTACGTCGACAACTATCTCGAGGGCTACCACGTCCCGCACATCCATCCCGGCCTCAACCGCCTGCTGGATTACCGCAGCTACATCACCGAGACCGCGCGCTGGTATTCCTATCAATGGAGCCCGCTGGAAAGCGGCGACGGCCTGTACGGCAACGGCGACGCGCTGTACTACTGGCTGTGGCCGAACACCATGCTCAACATCCTGCCCGGGCGGCTGCAGACCAACCGGGTGGTTCCGATCGGCGTCGACCGTTGCCGGGTCGAGTTCGATTTCTACTACACCTCCGACGACTCGCTCGAGGCGCGCACGCGTCGCGAGGCCGACCTGGAATTCAGCGACGAAGTGCAGTTGGAAGACCTGACCATCTGCGCCGACGTGCAACGCGGGCTGGCCTCGGGCTCGTACGTGGCCGGACGCCTGAACCCCTTGCGCGAAAACGCCGTGCATCACTTCCAGGAGTTGTTGCGCGACGCCTATCGCGATGCCGGCCCGGCCGCGATTCCCGCCGCCTTGGTGGAGCGCTAGCCGCTTGCGGACCACGCCCGCGAGCGCACGCCCGCTGGGCCTGTGGACCGCGACGGCGCTGGTCGTCGGCAGCATGATCGGCAGCGGCGTGTTCCTGCTGCCGGCGGCGTTGGCGCCTTACGGCGGCGCCAGCCTGATCGGTTGGGCGATCACCTTGTGCGGGGCCTTGTTGCTCGCCTGGACCTTCGCCCGCATGGCGATGCGCTGGCCGCACAGCGGCGGGCCCTACACCTATGCGCATCGCGCCTTCGGCGACAGCGTCGGCTTCGTCGTCGCCTGGAGTTACTGGATCTCGATCTGGTGCGCCAACGCCGCCATCGCGGTGGCCTTCGCCGGCAGCCTCGGCGCGATTTCGCCGCAGCTGACCGCGACGCCCGCGCGTGCCGCGGCCTGCGCGCTGGCGGCGCTGTGGATCTGCGCCGGCGTGAACCTGGCCGGGGTACGCGAAGCCGGCCGCATGCAGCTCGTCACTACCGCCCTGAAATTGTTGCCGCTGTTGTTGTTCGGCGTGGTCGCGCTGTGGTGGCTCGATCCCGGCACGGCGTTTCGCCCGTTCAATCCCGGTGGCGGTTCATTGCCGCAGGTGGCCAATGCGACCGCGGCGCTGACCTTGTGGGCGCTGCTCGGCCTGGAAGCGGCGACCGTGCCGGCCGACGCCATCGCCGCCCCGGAACGCAACGTGCCGCGCGCGACCGTGATCGGGACCTTGCTCGCCGGCATCGCCACCATCCTCGCCTGCACCGTGGTGCTCGGCCTGGTGCCGGCCGAAACGCTGCGCCAATCGCCCTCGCCGATGGCCGATGCCGCGGCCTCGATCTGGGGCCCGGCCGCGGGCCTCGCCCTCGCCTCGGTCTCGGCGGTGTCTTGCTTCGGCGCGCTCAACGGTTGGACCTTGTTGTCGGGGCAACTGCCGCTGGCGGCCGCGCGCGACCGCGTGTTTCCGGCGTTCTTCGCCCGCGTCGATGCGCGCGGCACGCCCAGGCTCGGCATCGTGATCGGCGCCGCCCTGGCCAGTGCCCTGGTGCTGTCGAACTACAGCCGCACGCTGGTGCAGGTATTCACCTTCGCCATCCTGCTGTCGACCGCCGCGACCTTGCTGCCCTACGTCGCCGGCAGCGCGGCGTGGTTGCTGCGCGGCCAGGGCCGCAGCCGCATCGTCGCCGGCTTCGCCCTCGCCTTCAGCCTGTACGCGTTGTGGGGCATCGGCGCCGAGGCCTTGTCGTGGGGCGCGGTGCTGGTCGCGGCCGGACTGCCGGTGCATCTGCTGTTGCGACTGCGACGCTGAGCAGCACCGACCGGGCACACACAATGAGCGCTGGCGCACAAGTCGGCGCACCGCTCTCGCCGCGGTAACCGCGATGCCACGTTGCGCAAGCAGGCTGGGAGATCGGCCGCCCATCGATTCCCCCGAACGACTGCACGGATTACCCATGACCGACCAACAACGCCGCGACTTCCTGCGCAGCGCCGCCGGCGCCACCGCCACCGGACTCGCCCTCAACCTGTTCCCGCCAAGCATCCAGAAAGCGCTGGCGATCCCCGCCGCGCGCGTCACCGGCACCATCCACGACGTCAAGCACGTGGTGATCCTGATGCAGGAGAACCGCTCCTTCGATCACTACTTCGGAGCGATGCGCGGCGTGCGCGGCTTCGGCGACCGCTTTCCGATACCGCTGCCGAACGGAAAGCCGGTGTGGCACCAGCAGACCGCGCAAGGCCGCGAGATCCAGCCCTACCACCTCGACACCACGACCACGAGCGCGCAGCGCATCGGCGGCACGCCGCACACCTGGCCCGATTCGCAGGCGGCCTGGAACAACGGCCTGATGGACCGCTGGCTGCCGGCCAAGACCGAGCGCTCGCTCGGCTATTACCGCCAGGCCGACATCCCGTTCCAGTACGCGCTCGCCAACGCCTTCACCCTGTGCGATGCCTACCACTGCTCGCAGCAGACCGGCACCAACCCGAACCGCCTGTTCCATTGGACCGGCACCAACAACCCGGCCGCCGACCGCGGCGGCCCGGCGATCGTCAACACCTTCGACGACTACGGCCCGGCCAATGAAGGTTACTGGTGGACGACCTATCCCGAGCGCCTTGAGCAAGCCGGGGTCAGTTGGAAGCTGTACCAGGACATGGACGACAACTTCACCGACAACCCGCTCGAAGGCTTCCGCCAGTTCCGCGCGGCGTTGCCGGGCTCGGCCTTGGCCGAGAAGGCGCTCAAGACCTGGACCCTCGACGACCTCGCCGCCGACGTGCGCAGCGGCCGCCTGCCGCAGGTGTCGTGGCTGGTCGCGCCGGCGAAATACTCCGAGCATCCGGGGCCGTCGGCGCCGATCTGGGGCGCGGACTACACCGCGCGCGTGCTCGACGCCCTGACCGCCGACCCCGAGGTCTGGGCGCGCACGGTGCTGATCGTCAACTTCGACGAGAACGACGGCTTCTTCGACCACGTTCCGCCGCCGGCGCCGCCTTCGCTCGACGGCCACGGCGGCTATCTCGGCGGCTCCACCGTCGACCTGCGCGGCGAGCACCACCGCGCGCGCTCGGGCCCTTCGCACGGCACCTCCAACGACCCGCCGATCTACTACGACCGCCCCTACGGCCTCGGCCCGCGCGTGCCGACCTATGTGATCTCGCCGTGGAGCCGCGGCGGCTGGATCAATTCGCAGGTGTTCGACCACACCTCGGTGATCCGTTTCCTGGAACGCCGCTTCGGCGTCATGGAACCCAACATCAGCCCGTGGCGGCGCGCGGTCTGCGGCGACCTCACCAGCGCCTTCAATTTCGTCGACCCCAACCGCGAACCGATCCCGGCCTTGCCCGACACCAGCGACGCCGACCGCATCGTCGCCGAACAAAGCCGCTTGCCGGCGCCGAAACCGCCGACGGTGGCGAGCGCGGCGCAACAGGAACGCGGCATCAGGCCCTCGCGCGCCCTGCCTTACGACCTGCAAGTCGGCGAACGCATCGATGTCGGTGCACGGCGCGTGCGCCTGCACTTCGGCAACACAGGCCGCGCCAGCGCGGTGTTCCATGTCTACGACTTGCTCGACCCGAACGCGATCCCGCGCCGCTACACCGTCGAGCCCGACAAGTCCTTGCACGGCGAGTGGGCGCTCGACGGCGACGGTGCCCGCGCCTATGCCTTGCAGGTGTTCGCACCGAACGGCTTCTTCCGCGAGTTCCGCGGCTCCCTGCACGGCGCCAACCCCTCGGCGACGACCGTGCCGGACCTGCGCCTGCGCCGCCGCAAACTGATCCTGGCCTTGCGCAACACCACTCACAAACCGGTGCGGCTGAGCATCGCCGACCAATACGGTTTGTACGAAGCGCGCCTGGAACGCCTGGGCCCGGGCACCACCCGCCAGCGCCCGATCCGCCTCGACGAAAGCCACCAGTGGTACGACTTCGTGCTCACCGACGCCAACGACCCGGAGTATTACCGCCGCCTCGCCGGCCGCATCGAAACCGGCGCGCACGGCATCACCGATCCGGGCCTGATCTGAACGACCATTCGCGGGATCGCCGCTGAGAAATCGCCGATGCGAAACGAAACGGCCGCCCCGCGCGAATCGCGGGGCGGCCGTTATCTCCAACGGCTTACGATGCGGCCGTCAAAACGCCAGTCGGTAGCTCGCCGACACGCCCCAATCCGCATCGCCGCCCGACGAGGATGCGCGTGCGCCGACGCCGAGCACCGAACCGTTGCCGAAACGGTGGTCGAAGTCCACCAAGGCCTGCCCCCAGCTGCGGTCCAGTTCGCCGCCGGGCAGATCGAACCCGAACAGGTCGATGATCTCGCCGCGCGTGCCGCTGACCGTCTTGTCCAGACGGCGGACCGCTTCCAGCGACACCGTCAGTTCGTTGCTGCCGCCGATCCGGCCCGAGAACGCCGTGCCCAAGCGCGCATCGCGCGTCGTCCAATCGCTGCGCTCGAAGCGCGACGGGAAACCGCCGCCGTCTTCGCTGTAAGCATCCAGCTCGGTCTTGCTCCAGGTGTAGGACAGGTACGGCGAAACTCTCACCCTGCCCCACTGCGCCGCGTCCTTCCAGTCCAAACGCGCGCGCAGCGCCGCCACCTTCGCATCCGGCCGCGCCGACGAGGTATGCACATCGGTGCCATTGTAGTAACGACGCTGCGAATCGACATCGAACCGGCCGGAATAGCCCAGCAGGCTGCCCTGCCATTGTTCGCCGAACTTGAACGCCGCCTCGCCGAGCAGGTATTCGCCTTCGGACTTGCCTTGGCTGCCAAGGTCCCACTCCTGCCGCGCCTTGGCCTTGCCCAGGCCCAGGCCCAGGCGCGCCGGACCGAGGTCGGTGCAGACACCGACTTCCAACTGCTCAATGCGGGTTTTGCTCTCGTCGTAATCGGCCGCCTCGGCATTGGCCCAGGCGCAAGAGCCGTCGGACTCGCTCGCCAGGCCGTTATCGAGCAGCGAGCGATGGTG
>NZ_JBQEOE010000051.1:0-29322 GCF_052045105.1 Lysobacter sp. 22409
CCGTAGACCCGGAGGGCGGCGCACAGGACGTGCGCCGTTTTTCGATAGGACAAGGATGTCCTATCGAAAAATCCCGGCGCACGCTGCGAACTCGCAGGGGAGCTTCGTCAAGGAAGGCCTTTTCTTTGGCTAGCTTTGACCGAAGGGAATCCAGACGGACTTTTGGGCCAGCAAAAGAAAGTAACCCGGCCGCGTCAGCGGACGGAAGCTTTAGATGTTGACGTTGTTTCATCGCTCTGCGGCAAGGTACGCAACAACTGCGAGCTGCGCGGTCGCGACTTGCGTCGCTCCTACCCGGCGACAGTTCGTGGCTTCGATCGGCAACGACGGCAGTAAAGATTCTGCGCGTCCCTCGGTCGCGACTCACGTCGCTCCTACACAAGCCCAGAGCTCCTACACAAGCCCGGGCCCGAGCGCAGCGGGCGAACCTCACCCCTCGTGCACGTACCGTTCCACCGTCGCCTCGATCCCCTTGCTCAACTCCATCACCTTGAGCGCGTACTCGGCCAGACGCTTGTCGTCCTCGGTCACCGGGGTCCACGACGGCACCGGGGTCGGTTTGCCTTCGACCTGGTCCATGGCGACGAACACGATCACGCAGTGGGTGCACAGGCGCTCTTCGGGCTCGCCGTCGTCCAGGCCCGGGTCGCGGGCCTTCACGTCGACCGCGAAGTGCATGCTGCTGGTGCCGGTGTGGATCAACTTGGTGTGCACGGTGACCAGGTCGCTGATCCGGATCGGGGCGACGAAGCGGATGCCGCCGACGGCGACGGTCACGCTGTACTTGCCGCTCCAGCCGACCGCGGCAGCGTAACCGGCCTGGTCGATCCATTTCATGACCATGCCGCCGTGGACCTTGCCGCCATAGTTGACGTCGGTCGGTTGCGCCAGGAAGCGCAGGTTCAATTCGCGTTGCTGACCTTTCATGCCGGAGCTCCCTGGTAGACCTTGAGGTGGCGCACCACGGCGGCGCCGACGCGATGCACGGCGTCGCGCTGGCGCTCGTCGTTCAACTGGCCGAAATCGGTGAGCTTGTCGGCGGCCTGGCCGACCGCAACCTGCTGCGGCACCACGATCAGGCCGAGTTTGGCCAAGGCGTCGCGCAACACCAGCAGCGAACGCAGTCCGCCGAGGGGACCGGGCGACGCCGAAACGATGCCGGCGACCTTGTCGGCGAACAGGGCGGTGCCGGAACGGCCGTCGGCGAGCGGACGCGAGATCCAGTCGAGGGTGTTCTTGACCAGGGCCGGCATCGAGCCGTTGTACTCGGGCGTGCTGATCAGCAGGCCGTCGTGTTCGGCCAGCAAGGCCTGCAGGCGGCGCGCGTGCTCGGGCATGGCCTCGGCTTCGATGTCGCCGTCGTAGATCGGCAAGGGGTAGTCGCGCAGTTCGATCAGGGTGACTTCGGCGCCGGCGGTGCGCGCGCCTTCGGCCAACACCGGGATCAGGCGGCGGTTGTAGGAGCCCGCGCGCAGGCTGCCGGCGAAGGCGAGCAGACGCACCGGCGAGACGGCGGGATTGGCTGGGGGCATGGAGGGGCTCCGTGGCGAGGCGCCGATTATGCGCGACGCGCCGCAACGGCGGGAGCTTGAAACCCGGCGTCCGTGGGGCGATGCTCCGCGCATCCGATCCGGGGAGGGACGGAACCATGATTCGCACGATTTTGGCGGTGATCGTCGGCATGCTGGCGGCGATGGCGACTATGCACTTGTTCGAGTTCGGCTCGGCCCGCCTGCATCCGTTCGCGCCCGGCACCGATCCGCGCGATCCCGTCGCGCTGGCCGCGCACGTGGCGGCCGCGCCGTTCTCGGCCATGGCCCTGGTCGTGGCCGGCTGGGTCGTGGGTGCTTTCGATGGCGGCCTGGTCGCGGCGCTGATCGCGCGCCGCCACCGCCGCGGCGCCGCGCTTACGGTCGGCGCCCTGATCGTCGCCAGCGTGATCGCGGTGTCGATGATGTTCGCGCATCCGCTGTGGATGACCGTCGCCGGACTGCTGTTGCCTTTGCCGGCCAGCTGGCTCGGCGCCTTTTTGATCGCAAGACCTGAACGGGCGACCGCATGAAACAAGTGTTCTACGGCTTCGGCATCTTCGTCGTCGCCTTCCTGATCGGCGCCGGCCTCGCCCGCTTCGGCGCGCCCGGCGACGACACCGCCATGCTGATCGGCGGCGGCATGCTCGCGGTCGGCCTGGTGCTCGGCTACAAGGCGCTGGAAGCGGTTGCGCTGCTGTTCGCGCCGGTCGTACTCGCGCGCATGGCGGTGCGCTGGGCCGCCACCGGCAGCCCCGTCCCTCGCGACCAGCGCGGCGAGCGCGGGGTGTGGCTGGCGCGGCTGATCTTCATCCCCTTGTACGGGGCGTATTCGCTGGTCACCGGCGCCGTCGTCGGCGCGTTTCCGGGCGGCTACGGCCTGTTCCTTACCGGCTTGCTGTACGGCGTGGTCGGGCTGGTCTTCGCCGGCCTCGCCATCGGCGTGGTGCTGAAATGGTTCGGCGAGAACTGAGCGCCGTCGGCTCGACATCCGGACCACAAGCTTCCAAAACGACGAAGCCCCGGCCGCGAACGGCCGGGGCTAGTTGTTGGCGACGATGGGCCGGGCTTACTTCTCCAGCTTGAACTCGCCGTATTCCTTGAGCTGGCCCTCGACCGCCTTGTAATCGCCGACCACGACGATCGACTGGTCCTTGGAGGCGTAGTACTTCTTCGCCATCGCCTGGACCTGCTCGGCGCTGATCGCGCGGATCTTCGGCACGTACTCGCCGAGGAATTCCGGCGGCAGGCCGTACAGCCAATTACTCGCCAACGAGGCCGCGACCGAGCTCTGCAGCTGGTTGCCGATCAGATAACCGCCGGCGACGTAGCGCTTGGTGTCTTCGAGCTCCTGCGCCGGCACCGGGTAGTCGTTGATGCGGCCGAATTCGTAGATGAATTCGCCGATCGCCTTGCCGGTGACTTCGTTGCGGACGTCGGCCGAGGCCTGGATGCTGCCGCCGTCGCGCAAGGCGTTGAGGCCGCCGCGCGCGCCGTAGGTATAGCCCTTGTCTTCGCGCAGGTTCTGCATCAGGCGGCTGCTGAAACCGCCGCCGAGCACGATCCCGGCCAACTGCGCCGGCAGGTAGTCGGCATCGGTCGCGGCGATCGCCGGACGCCCCAGGCGCACCGCCGACTGCACGCTGCCGTCGCGCTGCACGAAGATGCGCTGCGGGTCGGCGCTGGCGCGCGCCGGTGCGGTGTCGGCGATGGCTTCGCCGCTGGCCTTCCACTGGCCGAAGGCGGCTTCGGCGAGCTTGAAGCCCTCCTCCGCGCCGATCCGGCCGGTGACGATCAACAAGGCGCGGTCCGGGCGGAAACGGCGCACGTGTTCGGCGCGCACTTTCTCGGCGGTGACCGCGCCGATCGCCGCTTCGGTGGGCTGGCTGCGTGCGTAAGGGTGATCGCCGTAGGTCGCCTTCAGCAAGGCACGCGTGGCCTTAAAGCTCGGCTGCGCCTGCGACACCTTCAAGCCTTGCAGGGCGTTGGCCTGGGCGAGCTTGACCTCGGCATCGGGGAAGTTCGCCTGCTGCGCCACTTCCGACAGCAGCCGGATCATCGGCTCGGCCTGCGAGGGCAAGGCGTTGGCGCTGAGCAGCACGCCGTCGTTGAGGGCGTTCGCGCCGATCGCGCCGCCATAGCCCTGCGCAGCCTCGGCGATCGCCTTGGCGTTGCGCTTGGCCGTGCCCTGGGTCAGCAGGCCGGCATACAACGAAGCGAAGCCCGAGGCGTCGGGGCCGTCGCTGGCATAGCCGGCGCTACGCACCGCGAGTGCGTAATCGACGCGCGGCAGGCCCTTGCGCGGCACCACCCAGACTTGCAGGCCGTTGGCGAGGGTCTTCTGGGCGATCTGCGGCACCGGCAGGGCCTTGTCGGCGGCCAGCGGCGGCAGTTGCTGGGGCAGCTTGGCGGCGGGGCCGGCGACAGCGGTGCCGACCGCGCAGACCAGGGCCAACGAGGTCGACAGGGCGAGCAGATTGTTATGGATTCTCATGTCGTCTCCTCCTCAGTTCGTCGCCGACGGCGCGGCCGCGCCGGGCTTCGCGGCCGGCGCCGCCATCGCGACCGGCTTGCGGTCGATCACGGTGCGGTTGGCGCGGGTCAGATAGGTCTTGGCGACGCGCTGCAGATCGGCCGAGGTCACGCCTTCGATCCAGCCGGGGATCTTGTTGACCACGTTGGCGTCGCCCCACAGGGTCTGCATGCGCGCGACGGTGTCGGCGCGTTCGATGTAGCTTTCCAGGCCGTTGTACCAATCGGCGAGCATGTGGGTCTTGACCCGCTTCAGAGTGACCGCATCGACGCCGTCGCGGGCGACCTTCGCCACTTCCTCGTCGATCGCGGTGAGCACCGCATCGGCGTTGGTGTCGGGCTTGTACAACGCGAACAGGGTGAACAAGGTCGGGCCGTTATAGGTCCAGGGGTCGGTCAGGCCGTACAGCGCGTCGATGTTGAGCGCGATCTGGCGCTGCTTGACCAGGCCCTGGTACAGGCGCGAGGCCTCGTCGCCGGCGAGCAGGCTGCCGAGCACCGCCATCGGCGCGTGGTCGCGGCTGCCGCGGGTCGGCATCTTCCAGGCCGCGGCGATCGCCGGCACCTGCGCCAGCGCATCGGTCTGCTCGATGCGCTTCTCCTTGGTGTTGAGGCCCTCGGCGAAATCCGGCGGCGGCGGGGTCGGACGCCCCGGGATCGCGCCGAAATACTTGTCGGCGAGCTTGAAGGCGTCTTCCGGGGTGATGTCGCCGGCGATGCCGAGCACGGCGTTGTTGGGGCCGTAGTAGTCGCGGTGGAAGGAGCGCACGTCCTCGAGGCTGGCGTTCTCCAGATCCTGGAAGCTGCCGTAGCCGTCGTGGTTGTTCTCCCACTTCTGGAATGCGTGCTGGCCGATGTCGATCCACATGAAGCCGCCGTAGGGCTGGTTCTTCACGTTGACCCGGATCTCTTCCTTGACCACGTCTTGCTGGTTCTTCAGCGTGGTCGGGTTGAAGTCCAGGGTCTTCATGCGGTCGGCTTCGAGCCACAGGATGCGGTCGAGTGCCGAGACCGGCGCGACTTCGATGTAATTGGTGAAATCGGCGCGGGTAGACCCGTTGTTGCGTCCGCCGCCGCCGCTGATGACCTGGTCGAACACGCCCTTCGGCGCGACCGGCGTGCCCTGGAACATCAAGTGCTCGAACAGGTGGGCGAAGCCGGTGCGGTTCTTCGGCTCCAGCCGCATGCCGACGTGATAGACCACGCTGACGCCGACGGTCGGCGAGCTGTGGTCTTGCGAGACGACCACGGTCAATCCGTTGTCGAGTTTCTTGACTGCGACCGGCAACTGCCAGCGATCGCTCTCGGCCGCGTGCGCAGTGGCGAACGCGGCGGTCGTGATCGTGGTCAGACCGGCCAGCAGCACGCAGAGGTGACGCTTGCGCATGGGAATCTCCCTGTCCTGTCGAATGAGTCCGTCGGCCGTCGCGGGACCGCTGCTGCGACGCGCCGGAGGCTCCGGCACCCTAACCCGGGAAGGGCCCGCCGATACGGGTCGAAAGTCACGTAGGGGGATCGACGGCGCTGGTCGTTGCGGGGCGAATCGCCGACACTGTGCGACCCGCGCCCCTGCTCCGCCGAACTCCCGCCGATGCCGTATACGCCTATCGTGGCCACCCTGGGCTACGTGATTTCGCCCGATGGCCGCCAAGTCCTGATGGTCCACCGCAACGCGCGCCCCGACGACCATCAGCTGGGCAAGTACAACGGCCTGGGCGGCAAGCTGGAAGCCGACGAGGACGTGGTCGCCGGCATGCGCCGCGAGATCTTCGAGGAAGCCGGGATCGACTGCACCGCGATGAACCTGCGCGGCACCATCAGCTGGCCCGGCTTCGGCAAGCACGGCGAGGACTGGCTGGGCTTCGTCTTCACCATCACCGCCTTCGAGGGCACGCCGTTCGCGAGCAATGCCGAAGGCGCGCTGGACTGGGTGCCTATCGAGCGCCTGCACGAGCTGCCGATGTGGGAAGGCGACCGCGAGTTCCTGCCGCTGGTGTTCGACGCCGACCCGCGCCCCTTCCACGGGGTGATGCCTTATCGCGACGGGCGCATGCAGTCATGGAAGTTCTCGCGGATTTGAGGGCGGCCGGTCCGCCTCAAGCGCCGTCGAGCCGCCGCTCGATCTCGTGCCACGACACTTCCCAGACCTCGCCGTGCTCCGGCCAGCACTCCACCTGCGCGGGCAGCTCGCCCTGCGGGCTCTTATCGAAGGGCTCGCCATCGAACTCGAACGAAAACACGTGCGCCGAAACCGGCGCGCGGCGCAGCGTCGCGCGGCGGCAGGGGGTCATCGGGCTGCTCAAGGGATCGCCATCGTCCATGGCGATGCGCAGACTGTCGTAGTCGTAGACTGCCAGGCAACGACCGGCATCGATCTTGAGCAGGTAGACCAGGCCGCCGCCGTGCTCGGGCTCGGCCAGCGACTTGCATTCGCTGAACTCGTAGTGCTCCTCGTTCACCGTCCCCGCCCGCATATCGGCCCGATAACGCTCGCGGGACACGCCACGCGTGCGGCTCAGCCTGCGGCCGTGGCGCCAGGCGTACACCGCGCAGCCCAGCGCGATCGCGACTGCACAAACCAGAATCGCGAAGGAAGCGTAGTCGTCGCCCCAGGCCCCGGCGCCGAACAACCTCCGCGCCACCCAGCCCGCGCCCATGATGAGCAAGGCCATCGCCAAGCTCAGCGACGCCGTCGCGACCACCCAGCTCTCAAACGCGGTCTTGACCGGTGTGGGCCCAGCCCGGCTCAGCGACGCCAGCTCGCTCAGTTCCGCGTCCGTCATCGGCCGCGATACGATTTCCACCGACATCCACTCCTCCTGAGACGCCTTGTCCGGCGCTGGTCCCGAACGCTTGCAGTCGACGCTCAGCCTGCACTGCGTGCGCCGACCACATATTCCATGTTCACCGCATGCGGTGCGCTCTCGGCGAAACCGTACTTGGCGTAGAGATGCCGGGCGTCGCCGTCGGCGACCAGGGTCACGAATGCGGAAGGCTCGGCATTCGCGCGCAACCAGGCGTCGAGCGCATCGAGGATGCGCCGGCCCAATCCGCGCCCTTGCAGGTCCGGCGTCACCGCGATGTCGACCACGCTGTAGAAACAACCGCCGTCGCCGATGATGCGGCCCATGCCGACCACCTGCCCTTCGCGCAACAGGCTGACCCCGTACAAGGTGTTCGGCAGGCCGCGCGCCGCTGCCTGCGGCGTGCGCGGCGACATGCCGGCGAGGATACGCAAACGGCAGTAGTCCTCGATCTGCGGGAAGATTTCGACCAGTTCGATCGCGGGTAATTCGAAGGTCATGCTGACCTCCTTCGCTGTGCAGGCCGCCAGTATCTTCGATCCGGCCGACGAACGCGCCGGCTTATCCGCCGACCCGCACCGAGCCTTTGCCGTCTTCCTGCTCGAACACGAAGCTGAAGGCCAGGCTCACCGCGACCGCTTCTTCGCGGCCGCTGACGCAGCCCTGCTCGTCGATCGGCCGTGCACCGGGATAGACGCAGCGGAACGCCGGGTCGAAACGCCATTGCGCCACCGCATTGCGCGCAGCTTCGACGAAGCGCGGGTCGGTCTGGGCCGGGCGCGGGCAGCCGCTGGCGGCATCGTCGATCGGTTGGCTGTCCATGACCTTGCCGTCCTCGCCGATGGCCACGCGCAGGCAGATGGTCTGCGGCGGCAGGCGCTGGGCCAGCAGCACCGGCGGATACAGCGGGCTGGGGTTGCCGTATTCGGCCAGGGGCATCTGGAAGGTTTCGTTGTCGGCCAGTTGCATGCGCTCGCTGGCCGGCATCAGCTTGTCGATCGAACGCACGCCGACCTGGCCGCTGCGACCGGTCTGTTCGACCTCGGGCGGGTTCGGGTGCGTCGCGCACGCCGCCAGCAGGCTCGAAGCCAACAGCAGCGACGGCCACCGGAATGCGCTCGCGAACCGCAAGGCCGCTACCGCTCCGCCTACACGCTTGTATCGACGCCTCGCACCCTGCATGGCCTTCGTCCTCGCTCAGGCTTTGCTTTCTTCCTCGATCCCGACATTGGTCGGTGCCGCGTCGTAGACCGCCTTGTCGAGCAGGCCGGTCTCCTTGGCCACCAGCACCGGCACCAGCATCTGCCCGGTCACGTTGGTCATGGTCCGCATCATGTCGAGCACACGGTCGATCGCATACAGATAGCCGATGGTCTCCAGCGGCAGGCCGGCGGCGCTGAGCACCACGGTGGCCATGATCACCGCCGTGCCGGGCACGCCGGCGGTGCCGAAGCTGCCGAGCACCGAGGCGATCATGACGATGAAGTACTGGTCGGCGGTCAGCGGCGTGCCGGTGTACTGGGCGATGAACACCGCGCACAGCGCTGGATAGATCGCGCCGCAGCCGTCCATCTTGATGCTGGCGCCCAGCGGCGAGGCGAACGCCGCATAGTCTTTATTGACGCCGAGGTTGTGGGTGATCGAACGCATCGCCACCGGCATCGCGGCGAAGCTCGACGAACTCACGAACGCCACTTGCATGCCGGGCGCGGCGCCGCGGAAGAACTTCAAGGGGTTCAGCCCGTGCGCGAGCAGCAGGCCGCTGTAGACCACGACGATGTGCAGGGCGCAGGCCAGGTACAGGGCGAACACGAAGTTGCCGAGCGGCAGCAGCTTCTCGAAGCCGTAAGCGCCGACTAGCGCGGCGATCAGGCCGAAGGTGCCGATCGGGGTGACTTCGAGCACGAAGCGGGTGACCTGGATCATCAGGTCGCTGGTCTCGCCGACCAGCTTGCGCACCCCGGCGACCTTCTCGCCTAGCTTGACCATCGCGAAGCCGAGCAGGCCGGCGAAGAAGATCACCGGCAGGATCGAACCCTTGCCGGCCGCGAGCACGGTCTCGCCGGCGGCGTTCTTGGTCGCGCCGATGCCGGTCAGGGCGTAGAACGGGTTGCTCGGCACCACGTCGAGCAGCACCTTGGTCACGCTGGGCACGTCGCGCGGCTTGTAGCCGCTGTCGATCGCCAGCCCCATCACGCCGCTGCCGGGCTGCAGCACGGTGCCGACCGCCAGGCCGATGCCGACGGCGAGGACCGCGGTGACCGCGAACCACAGGAAGGTGCGTCCGCCGAGCGCGGCGATCGACTTCTGCCCGTGCAGCGAGGCCACCGCGTTGATCACCGCGAAGAACACCAGCGGCACCGCGATCATCTTGATCAGGGTGACGTAAAGATCGCCGAGCGGGCCAAACCAGGTTTCGGCCGCGGGCCCGAAGGCCCAGCCGGCGAGCGCACCGAGCACGAAGCCGCCGACCACGCGCTGCCAGAACGGAATGCGGAACCACGCGGAGAGCAAGGCGGTCATGACGGACTATCCAGAAGATTCGTCGGAAGACTCCGGCCGGACCAGCCCGGCGCGGAGCGAGCGGCACACCATAAACAGGTTCGATACGCCGCCGGCAAACCCTAGCGCATAAGCCGGCAACGAAATTTCATGAAGAGCGACCGCTTCGGCAAAACAGCGCGACGCAGTCCGCGCTTTCATGCTCGGGCCTTCGCCGGCGGCGTGCGCGAAGCGTCGGCGCGGCGTCCGCGCGCAGGCGCCTTGGCCACCGGCTTCGGCGCAGGTTTGGCCGACGGCTTCCTGGCCGGCTGCGAGCCGCCGGCACCGGCCAGGATCGCCCGCAGCAGGCCGGGGAAACGCCGTTCGAGATCGTCGCAGCGCAGGGTGTTGAGATACTGCGTTCCGGATTTGACCGTGTTGACCAGGCCGGCCGAACGCAGCACGTCGAAGTGCCGCGACAAGGTCGCGCGCGGCAGGTCTTCGCCGATGCAGGCGCCGACGCAGGACACCGGATGGTCGCGGCTCAGCGAGCGGACGATGCCCAGGCGCACCGGATCGGCCAGCGCGTACAGCACGGCGGTCATCTCGATGTCGTCGATGGCGGGGTGATGCAGGGGTCTCATGGCGACAGCTTGCAACAAGCCGAGGCCTGCTGCTATGGTTTCCATTGTTCCGAATATCGGAACAACAGAATAACACATCGCCCTCCCCCAGCCGCCCCTCCTCTCCGGACACCCGACATGAGCACGCTTTCCAGCAAACCCCTGCACGGCAAGACCGCGTTCGTGACCGGCGCCAGCCGCGGCATCGGCCGCGCCATTGCCCTGCGCCTGGCCCGCGACGGCGCCCATGTCGCGATCAACTACGGCGCCTCGCGCGACGAAGCCGAGGCGGTGGCCGCCGAGATCCGCGCCCTCGGCGTGCAGTCGGTCGCCATCGGCGCCGACCTGGGCTCGGTCGCCTCGATCGTCCAGGCCTATGTCGAACTCGATCGTTTCCTGCTCGACGCCAACGGCCGGCCCGGCTTCGACATCCTGGTCAACAACGCCGGCGTCGCCGTGGCCGCCACACCGGCCGACACCACCGAGGCGCAGTTCGACCGTCTGTTCGACGTCAACGTCAAAGGCGTGTTCTTCGCCATCCAGCAGGCCGCGCCGCGCCTCAACGAAGGCGGCCGCATCGTCAACATCTCCTCGCTGTCGACCCGCGTCGCCACCCCGGGCCTGGCCGCCTACGCCGCCAGCAAGGGCGCGCTGGAAACCCTGACCCTGCAACTCGCGCCCGAGTTCGCCGCGCGCGGCATCACCGTCAACAACGTCTCGCCCGGCGCCATCGAAACGGTCATGAACACCTTCCTGCAGGACGAGGTCGGCCGCGCGGCGATTTTGCAGAGCCAGGCGATCGGGCGAGTGGGTCAACCGGAGGACATCGCCGATGCGGTAGCCTTCGTCGCCTCGCACGACGGCCGATGGCTCACCGGCACCACGCTCGATGCCAGCGGCGGCAGTCATTTGTAAGCCGCCGGGAATGGGGAATCGGGAATCGGGAATCGCAGAAGCGGTTCCGCAACAATCCGTACTTTCGCCCCGTCTTTCTCGCTTTCGCTGTTCTTGCCCTCCCCATTCCCGATTCCCGATTCTCGATTCCTGCCCCATGAACAAACCCCTGTTCTCTCTCCTGCTCGGCGCCTTCGCGCTCGGCTCGGCCGAATTCGGCACGGTCGGGTTGATTCCGTCGCTGAGCCATCAACTGCACCGCAGCAGCGACGAGCTCGGGTGGCTGGTGGCGATCTACGCCATCGGCGTGACCATTGGCGCGCCGCTGCTGACTCGGTTGCTGCAGCGTTACGACGCCCGCCTGACACTGGCGGTGTCGATGGCCCTGGCCGGCGTGTTGACCGTGCTCGCTTCGGCCAGCGAGCACTTCGGCCTGCTGCTGGTCGCGCGGCTGTTGCTCGGCGCCAACCACGGCCTGTTCTTCTCTCTGGCGATGCCGCTGGCCGGCAAGCTCAGCCCACGCTCGACCATCGAGGGCATGTCCCAAGTGGTGTCCGGCCTGACCATCGCCATCGTGTTGAGCATTCCGATCATGGGATTCGTCAGCGATCACTACCACTGGCAAGCGACGTTCTGGCTGCTCGGCGCGAGCTATTTCATCGCCGCGGCGGCGATGTGGCGCTGGATTCCGGCGCGCGCCGGCGCCCGCGAGGCCGCTGCGCAGCAGGTCGGTTTCGTCGAAGTGATCTCCAACCCGCGCGTGCTGTCGGCGCTGATGAAGATCGTGCTGCTGTTCGGCGGTTACTTCATCGCCTACACCTATCTGCCCAAGCTCATCATCGATTCGCTCGGCTACAGCCAGGACACCGCCAACCTGCTGCTGTTGCTGTTCGGCATCGGCGTGGTGCTGGGCAATCACGTCGGTGGCATCGCCGCAGCACGCTTTGGCGTGTCGCGCACGATCGGCTTCAACTACGCCTTGATCGCGGCGCTGTTCCTGGCGATCTATTTCCTGATCGGCCTGCCCTCGGCAGCCTACGCCGGCATCCTGGTGCTTGGTTTGTTCGCGATGAGCGCGACGCCGTCGCTCGGCCACTACGGCATCGAAGTGTCGCGCCGGCTGATCCCGGGCTCGGCCGAGATCGCCTCCAGCCTGACCGTGTCGGGCTACAACATCGGCATCGCCCTGGGTTCGTTGATCGGCGGCGTGGTGCTGCGGCAGGTCGGGCTCAACCAGATCCTGGTAGTCGCCGCGTTCGTGATCGGGCTCGGGTTGGTGGTGAATTTCCTCGAGCACCGCTCGGACCTGCGGCTGGGACAGACTATTTGAAGCTAGAAGTGAGTGGGTAGGAGTGAGGAGTGAGCGAAGGCAACGGCGTTGCTCCGGCCCTTACTCACTCCTTACTCCTCACTCCTCGCTCCTGCTTACCCGCCCCCGCTCCCGCCTGTTCCCGCAAAGCGACGCCCGGGTGCCAGCGCCGCGCCGTCACAGACCCGGGGCATAATCGCCGGCTAGTCATCCCAAGCCGGCCGTCCATGTCCAAGCTGCGTTCCGCTTCCGTCCTTCTCGTTCCCGCGCTGCTCAGCGCCTGCGCCGCCTCGGCGCCCACGCGCGGCGATGCGCCCGCGGCACACGGCGTCGCCATCGACGTCCCCGCGATCCAGCATCCGCAGGGCGAGACGCCGGCCTGGTGGTATCGCGACGGCGCCGCCCAGGCCGCGCAACGCGGCGCCAGCGGCGGCAAGGCCAAGAACGTCATCCTGTTCGTCGGCGACGGCATGAGCCTGACCACGGTCGCCGCCGCGCGTATCCTTGCCGGCCAGCTCAAGGGCGCGCCGGGCGAAGAGAACCGCTTGAGCTGGGAACGCTTCCCCGCGACCGCGCTCAGCAAGACCTACAACACCGATTCGCAGACGCCGGACTCGGCCGGCACCATGAGCGCGATGGCGACCGGGGTGAAGACCCGCGCCGGCGTGCTCAGCATCGGCCAACAGGCCACGCGCGGCGATTGCGCCGGCGCATTGGCGGCGCCGATGCTGACCCTGTGGGAGTTGGCCGCGAGCAGCGGCCTGGCGACCGGCGTGGTCACCACCACCCGCGTTACCCATGCCACCCCCGGCGCGACCTTCAGCCATTCGGCCGATCGCAACTGGGAAAACGACATGGACCTGCCGGAGAAAGCCAAGGCCGAAGGCTGCGCCGACATCGCCCGGCAGATGATCGAATCGCCGTACGGCACCGGCCCGGACGTGTTGCTCGGCGGCGGCCGCGGCAACTTCATGACCGTCGAACAGCGCGACCCCGAGTACGACGACAAGGTCGGCCAGCGCCTCGACGGCCGCGACTTGGTCGCGACCTGGAAGCAGCGTCATCCCGGTGGTGCGTATGTCTGGAATGCCAAGCAATTCGCCGCGGCGCCGAAGGACCAGCCGCTGTTCGGCCTGTTCGAACCCGACCACATGCAGTTCTCGCACGACCGCCCGCAGGACGGCGCCGGCGAACCCTCGCTGGCGGAGATGACCACCGCGGCGATCGAACGCCTCAAGCGCATCAAGGGCGACAACGGCTTCGTGCTGTTGGTCGAAGGCGGACGCATCGACCACGCCCATCATCTCGGCAATGCCTACCGCGCCCTGACCGACACCATCGCCCTGAGCGAAGCGGTGGAGGCTGCGAACCAGGCGACTTCGGCCGACGACACCTTGATCCTGGTGACCGCCGACCACTCGCATACCTTGAGCTTCGTCGGCTACCCGGTGCGCGGCAACCCGATGCTCGGCAAGGTGCGCGGCAGCAGCGGCGAAGAAGGCGACCCGGGCGACTACGCCCGCGACGCGCTCGGCATGCCCTACACCACCCTCAACTACAGCAACGGCCCCGGCTACGTCGGCGCCAGTGCGCAACAACCGGAAGGCCCGCACCGCTACCCGCACACCGTCAGCGGCACGCAGATGGCCGAGAAGGGCCGCCCGGACCTGAGCAAGGTCGACACCGCGCATCCGGACTACATGCAGGAAGCGCTGGTGCCGACCAACGCCGAGACCCATGGCGGCGACGACGTCGGCATCTGGGCGCGCGGCCCCGGCAGCGACGCCGTGCGCGGCAGCGTCGAGCAGAACACGATCTACCACTTCATGCTGCAGAGCATGCCGAAGCTGCGCGCGGCGTTGTGCGCGAAGGGCGATTGCGACGCGAACGCGATTCCGCTGGCGCTGCCGAAAGCGGACGATTTCAAGAATCGTTGAAGCATTCGCGTTAGAGCAAATCCCCCCTGCCCCCCTTTTCCAAAGGGGGGAACAGCAAAAGCAAGGGCTGAACGTAGGCCCCGAACACTCTCTGCCATCGCAGACTCCCATCGCCCCCTTTGAAGAAGGGGGCGAGCGCCCGACCTGAGCACGAAGCCCGATGCAGTTTCGGCGCGGGGGATTTGCCCTTCGGCGCACTGGCGAACAACAAAACGGCGACCTGCCGGCAGATCGCCGTTTTCGTTACCAGGTCGCCAGCGTCGGCCCGCCCACGATTCCCGCTTTTACGAATCCCGCTTTTACGAATCCCGATTCCCGAATCCCCATTCCCGGCTCAAAACGGCTTAGCCAACACCAGCCAGACGATCGCGATCAGGGCGAACACCGGGATCTCGTTGAAGATGCGCAAGTTGCGCGAGGACGGCAGCGCGCGCCCCTGATCGACACCCTTGAGCCAACGGCCGGTGACGATGTAATAGGCCAGCATCACAGCGACCACGGTCAGCTTGGCGTGCAGCCAGCCGCCGCTCATGTGGAACACGAACCACAGCACGCCGCCCAGGATCGCGGCAACGCCGAACATGATGTGGCCGAAGCGGTACAGGCGCCGCCCCATCAGCACCAATCGGGCGCGCACCGCCGGCTCGTCGCCGGCTTCGGCCAGGTTGACCAGGATCCGCGGCAGGTAGAACACCGAGCCCATCCAGGCCATCACGAACACGAGATGGAAGGTCTTGGTCCACAGATAGGCATTCATGCGCGGGCGTCCTGAAGTCGGCTGGCGGTGTCGGCGGGCGGAACCGATGAAACCATCATCGAATACAACGCAGGCGCGCGTCGCACCCTGTCCGCCGGCCGGGCACGATAGGATGCCACGCTCCACGCAACGCCGATGACCCCATGAGCAAACAGTACGACCGCGACTACTTCCAGCGCTGGTACCGCGACCCGGCCCTCAAGGACCAGGCCATCGGCGGCAGCGCCCGCCTGGCGCGCAAGGTCGCGCTGGCCGTGGCCACCGCCGAGTACCACCTGGAGCGCCCGCTGCGCAGCGTGCTCGACATCGGCTGCGGCGAAGGGCCGTGGCGGGCGCCGCTGTTGAAGCTGCGGCCGCGCGCGAGCTATCTGGGTTTCGACAGCAGCGAGTACGCGATCGGCCGCTACGGCCGCAGTCGCAACCTGCATCTGGCGCGCTTCGGCGACTTCGAGTTCCTGCGCCCCTGCGCCCCGGTCGACCTGCTGATCTGCAGCGACGTGCTGCATTACCTGGACACCCGCGAACTCGACCGCGGCCTGTCCGGCCTGGCCGAACTCTGCGGCGGCGTCGCCTTCCTGGAGACCTTCAGCCGCGAGGACGGCATCGAAGGCGACACGGTCGGCTTCAAGCGCCGCCCGGCCAAGTTCTATCGCGAACGCTTCGCCGCCCAGGGCTTCGCCAGCCTGGGCTCGCACCTGTGGCTGGCGCCGGAGTTGCGCGGCGGCACCGCGGCATTGGAAACCGCCGAGTAAGCCCACAAACCGCGACGCCGCGGCGTCTCAGCGCATCCTGGAACGCGGGTCGCACTCGCTAAGGCCATTCACGCGACCGCCGTCCCAATCCGCTATGCTGCGGCGCAGCAAACCACCCGGGCCGGAGCCTCGACGCTCCGGCCTCAGGCCGTACCGCCACAGTCGTAACGTCACAGAGAGTCCCATCCGATGCTGCTTTATCAGATGCATGAACTCGGCCGTGCCTGGATGGCGCCGATGACCTACTGGGCCGAAGCCGGCGCGAAGATGTTCGCCGCGCCCGGCAGTTGGCTTTCGGCCGTGCCCGGCGCCTCGCGCCTGGCCGCCGGTTACGAACTGCTGTACCGGGTCGGCAAGGATTACGAGAAGCCCGAGTTCGGCATCCACTCCATCCAGATCGACGGCAACGCCTATCCGGTGATCGAGCGCGAGATGCAGCGCAAGCCGTTCTGCCGGCTGCTGCGCTTCAAGCGCTATGCCGACGATGCCGACAACATCGCCGAGCTCAAGGACGATCCGCCGGTGCTGGTGGTCGCACCCTTGTCGGGCCACCACAGCACTCTGCTGCGCGACACGGTCAAGACCCTGCTGCGCGATCACAAGGTCTATATCACCGACTGGGTCGACGCGCGCATGGTGCCGGCCGAGGACGGCGCCTTCACCCTCGATGACTACGTCGCCTACATCCAGGATTTCATCCGCCTGATCGGCGCCGACACCCTGCACGTGATCAGCGTGTGCCAGCCGACCGTGCCGGTGCTCGCCGCGGTCTCGCTGATGGCCGCGCGCGGCGAAGCCACGCCGCGTTCGCTGGTGATGATGGGCGGCCCGATCGACACCCGCGAAAGCCCGACCCAGGTCAACGACCTCGCCGTGCACAAGCCGCTGTGGTGGTTCGAAGGCAATTTGATCCATCACGTGCCGGCCAATTTCCCCGGCCGCGGCCGCCGCGTCTATCCGGGCTTCCTGCAGCACGGCGGTTTCGTCGCGATGAATCCCGAGCGGCATTTCCAGTCGCACTGGGATTTCTACCAGGACCTGGTCAAGGGCGACCTCGAAGACGCCGACTCGCACCGCCGTTTCTACGACGAATACAACGCCGTGCTCGACATGCCGGCCGAGTACTACCTCGACACCATCCGCGTGGTGTTCCAGGAGCACCTGTTACCGCGCGGGCTGTGGGACGTCGCCGGCGAACGGGTGAATCCGGGCGCGATCAAGAACACCGCCCTGCTGACCATCGAAGGCGAACTCGACGATATTTCCGGCCAGGGCCAGACCCGCGCGGCGCACACGCTGTGCACCGGCGTGGCCGAAGCCGACCGCGAGCACCTGACCATCCTCGGCGCCGGCCATTACGGCATCTTCAGCGGCCGCCGCTGGCGCGAGCAGGTCTATCCGCAGGTGCGCAAGTTCATCGCCAAGTACGCGGCGTGAGCTTTCCCGCGCCATAGCGCGCACAGCCGCCGCAACCCGGGCCCGATGCCATGCATCGGGCTTTTTTTATCCGTGAACCCGGCCGATCCGCACGGAAAAACTGTCGACTGGGTAGCAAACGCAGCCGTCCCCGCGAGGACCCGGCGAATTTTGCGGATACATTCGGCGCTGAAGCCCGCCGAAGGATCGCCGCGCCCGCCGCCGAATGCCGCTTGAACGTCGCCGCCGCATCGAGTCGGCTCGAACGCATCCGCTCGGACGAATCGGTTCGAACTGATCAGGACCACGCGAACCGGCCACGCCGTTCGCGACACGCCAGGAAGGCCCATGCCGCATCGCATCGTTATCTCGTCATCGCCCGCCGCAGCGCCGAGGCCTGCGCGTCGCGTTGCGTTGCCTCATCCATCGACCTCATCGCAAGCGCGATCGCCGACTGCGATCGCAGGCCCCTACGTCCCGTCGCAAGCATCGGCGCTCTGCCGCGCTCTTGCCCCGGATCGTGCTTCACCCCTCGACTCGTTCCATTGCCCCGGCTCAAGGAGAACCGCATGAAACTCGCCACCGTTTCCGCCGTCCTGTCCGCCCTGATGCTGTGCTCGGGTGCGGCTTCCGCCGCCACCGCGGCCTGCCAGTCTTCGCGTATCCAAGTCGAAATCAGCCACATCCAGCGCGTACAGGCCTGCACCACGCAAGGCCCGAACAGCCCGATCTGCCAGCAGCGCCAGCAGGTCGAGAACGTCTATTGGCAGGTGATGGATGCGCAATGCCCGGCACCGACGCCGCAGTGCTCGGTCAACCGGCAGATCTACAACATCGTTTCGCAGCAACGCGCGATGAAATGCCAGCAGGCCGGCTCGTCGACCGACCCGGTCTGCCAGGCCGCGATGCAGCAGGAACAAGCCAGCTTCCTGCAGGTCAAGGTCAGCTGCTTCCTGCAGTGATGCGTAGCCTGCTTTGCGCGCCGCAACGGCAAACGAATCGCAACAACGACGCTTGAGCAGCGCTCTCCGGACACGCCTCTCACATCGCCCCCTTTGAAAAAGGGGGCGAGCGCCCGGCGCAAGCACGAAGCCCGATGCGGGTTTCGGCGCGGGGGATTTGCTGTTCGGTGCGATGCGCGAAGGCAAGCAAAAGCGAATCCCCCCTGCCCCCCTTTTTCAAAGGGGGGAGAACGGCAACAGCAACAACAAAAACAAAGGCAAAAACAAGACCAGAACCGGAACCGGAACCAACAGCGAAGCGGACGTCCGGAACGAGTTGGCTGCGGATAGACGCCCGAACGCAACGAAGCCGGCCTCGGGCCGGCTTCGTTGCGTTCGGGGGCCGCGGCATCGGCCGCGACATGCGCCGGGTTATCAGCCCAAGCGCACCAGCAGGTGCTTGGCGATCTGGCCGTGGAACTTGCCGACGAAGCGCGCGACGTGCAGGGTCGCGAACAGCAATGCCACGCCGATCAACATCGCCACCGGCCACGACCACGGTTCCCAGGCCATGAACACGTCGTAGCCATCGAACTGCACCGTGCCGATGCCCAACAGCCGCAGCAGCGGGAAGAAGATCAGCGACAACGACACGCTCAGGCCGGTCACCGCGACGGTGAAGTAAGCGATGCCCAGCGGCAGCATCAGCAGCATGTAGATCAGCGTGGTCCAGGTGCGCGGATCGGCGAACATGTCCTTGATGCGTTCCAGGAGCGGCCGTTCGCGGTTGTGGTACAGCGGCCGGCGCGGCATGCGTTCGCCGAGCATGACCTCGACCAGGCGGCCTTCGACCAGCGACAGGATCCGCACCGAGCCCAGGAACAGAATCAGCAGCGGCACGCCGATGATCAGGACCAGCAGGCCCAGCGACAGCGACACGCCGACATTGACCCAGGTGAAGTAGAAGATGCCGGTCGCCAGCGAGAACAGCATGTAGAACAGCGCGGCGTAGGTGCGCGGTTCGGCGGCGACGCCGAAGAACCGCCCGAGCGGCGACCGGCGCGGCTTCGGTGCCGGCGGACGCAACGCGGTCTGCACCTTGACCTCGGTGTCGCGATAGATATCGGCGACTTCGTCGGGCGCGCCGTAGCTGCCGGCGACCGCGGCGATCACTTCGGCCTCGCTCTGGCCCGGGTTCTCGGCCATCTCCGAGCGCAAGTATTCCTCGGCGTCGTACAGCGCGTCCTGGATCAGCGCCTTGTCGGCGCCGGCCAGAGCCGCGCGCAGGCGATCGAGGTAGTCCGGTATCGACTGCGGCAGTGCGCTGTCGGGGCGGGCGAAGGAACCGGTGGCGGTGGTGTTCATAGTGCTAGCCCCTGAAGGACGGAATCGACGGAATCGCGGGTGGCGCGCCAGGCCATGACCCATTCGCGCAGCACGGACAGTCCGGTTTCGGTGATGCGGTAGTAGCGGCGCGGCGGACCCGTCACCGAGGGCTCGACGTGGCTGTCGAGCAGGCCGCCGGCGCCGAGGTTGCGCAATACCGGGTACAGCGCGCTCTGTTTGCCGCTGAGCACGCCCTCGCCTTCGCGCTCCAGGCGCTTGGCGATCTGGTAGCCGTACATCGGCTCGGCGGCCGAGGCCAATACCGCCAACAGGGCCAGCGAGACGGTGCCGGCACTGAGCTCTTTCTGGAACTTTCGCAGTTGGTTATCGAAGTCGGTCATGTCGCTCTCCGCTATCGTTGAGATCAGACTAGTACGAAGTTCGGTATAGCGAATGTGCCGATAGTCACCAGGACGAGGCGCAGGGCCGCTTTCGGCTCGTGGAGCTGGGGTACGCTGCGGCGACCCGGCCGCACCGCCCGGCCCGACGACATCCTCGATGAGGTCATGCAGACGCCATGGAATCGCCCCGACCCGACCCTGCCCAGCTCGCCCTGCTGCACCGCCTCGCCGGCGCCTGGTCCGGGCCCGAACGCAACGCCGACCCCACCGGCGCCGCGGCCGCGTCGGTCGGCCACGGCCACTACCGGGTCGCCCTCGACGGCGGCGCGCTGATCCAGGACTACCGCCAGGAACGCAACGGCACGACCGTGTTCCGCGGCCACGGCGTGTTCCTGGTCGAGCCCGGCAGCGACCAGGTGCTGTGGTGGTGGTTCGACTCGCTCGGGTATCTGGCCGCGCCGGCACGCGGGCGCTGGCACGGTGACAGCCTGTGCTTCGACCAGGTCACCCCGCGCGGCGAATCGCGCTATCGCTACGAACTCGACGGCGAGCGCCACCGCTTCGTCATCGAGAACCGCTTCCCGGGCGAAACCGACTTCGCCGAATTCATGCGCGGCGACTACACTCGCCAGCCCTGACAGGAGATCGCCCGATGCGTTCGATGCCGCAAACCGCCCTGCTGAGCCTGTTGACCGTCGCCGTGCTGCAGACTGCAGCAGCGCAGACGCCGGCGCGCCCGATGCAGGAGATCCTCGACGCCAGCCAGCCCGCCGACTGGCGCGCGCTGGACCCGAAGAACACCTTGTACGTCGAACTGCCGCGCGGCCGCGTGGTGATCGAGCTGGCGCCGCAGTTCGCGCCGGCGCACGTCGCCAACATCCGCGCCCTGGCCACCAATCAGTACTGGAACGGCCTCAGCATCAACCGCTCGCAGGACAACTACGTCGTGCAATGGGGCGATGCGAACGCCGAGGACGCGGCCCAGCGCAAGCCTTACGGCCGCGGGGTCAAGGCGAAGCTGCCGGCCGAATTCGCCCGCAAGAGCCAGGGTCTGGCGATGACCGTGCTGCCCGACGCCGACGGCTGGGCGGCCGAGGCCGGCTTCGTCGCCGGCTTCCCGGCCGCACGCGATTCGGCCACCGGTTCGAGCTGGCTCGCCCATTGCTACGGCACCGTCGGCGCCGGCCGCGACATGGCCGCCGATTCCAGCAACGGCACCGAGCTGTACGTGGTGACCGGGCAATCGCCGCGCCACCTCGACCGCAACATCACCACGGTCGGGCGCGTGGTCAAGGGCATCGAGCTGCTGTCGTCGCTGCCGCGCGGTACCGGCAACCTCGGCTTCTACGAGACCCCGGCCGAGCGCACGCCGATCCGCGCGATCCGCCTGGCCGCCGACGTGCCGAAGGCCGAACGCGCCAACCTGGAAGTGCTGCGCACCGACACACCGCTGTTCGCCGAACTGGTCGAATCGCGCCGCAATCGCCGCGACGAGTGGTACAAGCAGCCGGCCGGCCACGTCAACATCTGCAACGTGCCGCTGCCGGTGCGCGAGCAGACCGCGCAGTCCGCGGCGCAGCCGTCCAAGGCGAAGGGCAAGAAGCGCTGAGCCCAGCGCCGCGCGCACGGCGTCGGCTTCCGCAAGATCCGGCGTCGCCCGGCGCCGGCCTCAGTCGTGTTCGGCGCCGTTCGGCGCCGGACTCAGTCCCGCTCCGGCCCGCGCGACAGCGGCTTGGCGCTGGCGCCGCGCTCCAACGCCTGCGGCTGGAACAGGCACATCCGCACCACGTCGTGGTAGCGGCCGTCGCTGAAGAACTCGTCGATCAACACGCCTTCGCGCTGGAACCCGGCCTGCTCGTAGATCGAGATGGCGCGCGAATTGTCGACGTCGACCAGCAGATAGAGCTTGTATAGATTGAGTACGCGGAAAGCGTAGTTGATCGCCATGTCGGTGGCCGCGCGAGCGTAACCGCGGCGCTGCTGTTCCGGCGAGATCATGATCAGGAACTCGGCGCGCCGGTGCAGGTGGTCGATCTCGACCAGTTCGACCAACCCGACCCGCTCTTGCGAGCTGTCCTGGACGATGAAGCGGCGCTCGGATTGGTCGTGGATATGCTTGCGGTACAGCTCTTCGAGTTCGACGAAGGACTCGTAGGGCTCCTCGAACCAATAACCCATCACGCTGCGGTTGTTGTTGAGCACGTGGACGAAATGCAGGTCGCCGCGCTCCAGCGGACGCAGGGTGACGCTCGGCGCGGGATGCTCGTCGGCGGAGGTCGTAGTCATGGCCGTTACCCTACTCCACCGGCATGCAGCCGGTGTGACGTTTTACCCACGTTGCGCATCGCAATGGGCGGCCGGCGGCATCGCTTCACATCGCCTTAGCCGCCGCCTGCCTAGCCTGCCGATACCCCCCTGCGCGAAGGTTCCGCCATGCCCCTGCTCAGACTGCGCATCACCGGCAACGAGAACGACGCGCGCGCCATCGGCAACCTGCTGTCGAGCCTGGAAGGCATCGAACACGTCGAGGAAGTCGCCGACCTGATGCCGCACATGGACGACTCCGATTCTAGTTCCGCCGGCCTGCCCGACGATGCCGGCCCCGGCGTGCACGAACTTGAAGTCGACGCGCCCAACGCCTCCACCGCGAACAAGGTCCGCGAAGCGGTGGAAGCGCTGGCCTTCGACCTGGACGTGCTGGTCGAGTTCGAAACCGACGAAGAACGCTGAGCCGGCGCCTGCGCCCGTAACGGGCGCAGCGCCGGTCCGCAGGCCGGCGGCGCGCGCCGCTATCAGCCGCCTCGGGCCTTGCGGCGATTGCGCAGCGTGCGGCGGATCAGCCACACCAGCGGCAACAACACCGCCAGCAGCGGCAACAACACCGCGAAGGCGCGGATCAGGAACGCGATCACCGCCGCCACGATGCCGCCGAAATCGCGGAAGGCTTCGCCGATCTCGCTGCGGCTGGCTTGGCTGCGGGTGGTTTCGAAATCGAAGGTGACCAGTTGGGTCGAGATCCGCCGCTGCTGCTGCGCCGCTTCCTGCTGCGCGCCCTGCAGTTGCGCTTCGAGCTCGGCGATGCGGTTCGACAGGGTCAGCACGTCAGCGATCTTGAGGTCCTGGCGCTGCTGAAATTCCAACAGGCGCGCATGTTCCCTCTGCAGCCGGTCGCGCAACATGGCGTTGTCGCGTACCGCCGTGGCCAGGTCGTCGGCCTGGATGCTGCGGTCGGAGATTTCCTCGCCCTTGCCGGCCAGCGCCACCAGCGGCTCGACCCCCGCCGGCACGACCCGCAGCTGCAGCATCGCGCTGGGGAAATCGCCGCCGCTCTGGCTCATGTCCAACACCGCGCAGGCGCCGAACTTGCCCGAGTCGCAAGCGGCCCGCACCGCCTGCATCTGGGTCGCGATGCGCTCGCCGGGCAGGCGCACCTGCACCCGATGTTCGTAAGCCAGCAGCACGCCGAGGTCGGCCTTGCCCGGCGACGGCGCCGAGCCGCCGGCATCGGGCTTGCCGAGGTCGGCCATCGGCACCGCGGCCGACTCCTCCATCGTCGCGGCGTTGTGCTTGCTGCAAGCGCCGAGCAGGCCCACCGCCAACGTCGCGGCCAGCAGCCGCTTCGCCAATCCATATGCCATGATCCGTTCTCCCTGTTGTCCGTGATCCGTTCGGCCCGCGCACTATGCCATCGCGGCCGGGCGCGCAGCGGGTTTCCGCTGGGCGCCGTGGTCGTAATGGCTAACGTCGCATTGCCCTGATCGGGGTTGAGCAAATCGGAGATACGGCCGAGACCTCAGGTAGATTTCGCGACGTCTCCCCCTGACCGTCACCCCCGCGCAGGCGGGGATCCAGAGACTTCAGAGCGATGCCTCGGTAAAGCCCTGGGTGTTCGGCTCCGCCGAAGTAAAGCGGAGCCCGCCTACGCGGGAACGACGGTAGGTAGGCTGCGCCGCCCTCGTATGAGCCGTCATCCCCGCGAAAGCGGGGATCCAGAGACTTCAGAGTCGTGCATGGGATCGCGCAATCAGAACTTGTGCTTGAACCCCACCGTGACGAACCGGCCCAAGGCGTCGTACTGGCTGATGTCGTAGGGCAGCGCGCCGCCGGCCGGATCGAACGGCGGGTCCTTGTCGGCGAGGTTCTGCACCGACAAATACAGCGTGGTGTCGCGCAGGCCTTCGTAGCCCAGGTAGAGATCGAACTGGTGATGGTCGTCGACCTTGGCGTCCAGGCCCGGGTTGCTGCGCGCATCGACGACCTGCTGCCGGTAACCACCGATATAGCGCCACGACAGCTGCGCGTTCCAGTCGCCGCGGCCGTACGCCAGCGAAGTGATGCCGCGCCACTTCGGCAGCGCGCCGAAGCGGTTGCCGCCGGCGCCTTCCAGTGCGCTCTGACCGGCAACTTGCGGCTGCTCGTAGCTCAGCAGGCGGGTCCAGGTGCCGTCGAGGGTCCAGTCGGCCTCGCCGGCATGCCAGACCTTGCGGCCTTCGATGTCGAAGCCGGTCGTGGTCAGCGTGCCCTGGTTGGCGTAGCGGTTTTCGACCAGTTGCAGACGACCCTGCGCATCGCGGGTAACCCGACCGGGATTGGTCTGCGGGTTGGAGACCACGAACTGGACGTTGTCCGGCGCGATCAGGTCGTCCTGGCGGATCCGGTACAGATCCACGCCGAGGCTGGTGTCGGCGTCCGGCGCCCACAACACGCCGAGGTTGATGTTGCTGGAACGCTCGGCCTTGAGCTCGGGGTTGCCGGCGCGAAGAATCGTCACGCCGCGCGAGGCGCCCGGTTGCACCGGGTCGTAAGGGTCGATGACGTTGCCGTAGCTGATCGTGGTGCTCTGCGCGATCTCCGGCAACGACGGCGCGCGGAAGCCGCGCGACGCGTTCAAGCGCAACAGCCAATCGTCACTGGCCTGCCAGCGGATGCCGAGCTTGGGCGAGAACGCGCTGCCGAAGTCGTCGTAGTGGTCGCCGCGGCCGGCCAACTGCACTTCGACCTGCTGCCAGGGCTTGAGGCTGAGCTCGAAGAACGCCGCCGACACGCGGCGGCTGCCGTCGATCAGGTTGATCGCCGGACGCAGCTCGGTGCCCGACAGCACCTGCGGGCTGGTGCGTGCGTCCTGGGCCTCGTCGCGGAACTCCACGCCCGCGGCGACGCCGACGTCGCCCGCGCGCCACTGCCAGGGGAAGCCGGAGATCTTGCCGCTGACCGTGCTCAGGCGATAGGTGCCCGGGCGCCGCGTCGACAGGCGCAGCGCATCGAGCGCGCCCGGCGTGCGCGAGGGGTTGAGGAAGTCGTAACTGCCGCTGGCCAAGGTCTCTTCGAACGCGTAGCGATTGAGGAAGTTGCGCACGTACTCGCGCTGGCGGCTTTCCGAATGGCTGGCAGCGACTTCCCAGTCCCAGGTCTCGCCGTGGCCGCGCAAACCGACCAGGGAACGCTGGAACTGCGACTTGTTGATCTTGTAGCGCGCGCCGAGGTCGAGGAAGGAATACTCGAACGGGGTCGGCACCGCATTGGGATTGTTCGGATGCCCGACCGGCAACACCGCCGGGATGTCGACCAGGCGGCCGGTGCCGCGGTCGTAGGCGCGCAGACCGGCGCCGACCGACATCGGCGCGCTGAAATAGGTGCCGTTGTGGCTGGTGCTGTAGAGGATCTCGGCGAAGCCCTGCAGCGAATCGTTGAACCACACGTCGCCGGCGACCAGCGCCTGGTAGCGCTCGACGTCCGGTACCAGGGTGCGGAACGGCTGGGTGTTGAATGCGCAGGCGTTGCCCGGCAGCGGGCTGCCGAAGTCGGCGTAGGGTCGCGACTGGGTGCCCGGCTGGCACGCGAATGCCACCGGCGCGCGCGGGTTCGACAGGTAAGCGCCGCCCTGGGTCGACCAACCGGCGAGGCGTCCGCCGGGCTGGTCGCGATAATCGCCGTCGCGGGTCAGGTCGCGCTCGTCGGCGTCGAGACGGCCGCGCTTGAACACGTCCAGGCTGAAACGCAGGCTGTAGCCGTCCTTGGCCGAATCGCCGTGGCCGGCGCGCAGGCCGAGGCGGCTCTGGTCGATGCCGCCCTCGGTCGCCGCGCCATAGGCCGCATCGACTTCCAGGCCTTCGATCTTGCGGCGCAGGATCAGGTTGACCACGCCGGCGATCGCATCGGAACCGTACAGCGCCGACGCGCCGTCCTTGAGGATTTCCACGCGCTCGATCGCGCCCAACGGCAAGGCGTTGAGGTCGACGAAATTGTCCTGGGTGTTCTGGGCGAAACCATACGAGGCCACGCGATAACCGTTGACCAGCACCAGGGTGTTCTTCTGGCTGAGGCCGCGCAGCGACACGCCGGCCGAGCCGTTGGCGAAGCTGCCGGTGTACTGCTCGTTGAAGCTGTTGCCGCTGTTGACGGTGAGGCTGCGCAGCAAGTCGGACACGGTGACCTTGCCGCTCTTCTCGATCTGCGCGCGATCGATCACCAGCACCGGGTTGACCCCGGCCTCGTCGCTGCGCTTGAGGTTCGTGCCGGTCACCTGGACCGCGTCGAGGGTGACGCCGGCCGCGGCATCGGCTGCGGCGGTGGCGTCGTCGGCCTGCGCCAGCGGCGCGGCCAGGGCGATGGACAGAGCGAGCGTGAGGCGTCGGTAGCGCACGCCGGAGCGGGATGAAACCTGAGCGAAAGACATGGGGAGTTCCTGGGTACGAGTCGAAGGGGAAAACGAAGAGACGAAAGAACGCCCGCCCGGAACGGCACGCAGCCGCCGGCGCTGCGCAAGCGCAGTGCGGTCACGAGGGAGAGGGAATCGCGGGACAGCGTTACCGTGCAGCCGCGTACCGATCCGGGACGGGCGAAAAACCTTGCTGGCAGGATCAACCCGTCGCGGGCATCACCTGCCGGCTACAGCGACAACGCATCGGCATTCGCGCGATGGGCCGGAGCTGCAGCGAAGCGAACGCAGTCGCGAGCGGAGATTTCAGGGTCGAAGCGGACATGGCGGCAAAGACGAACGTGAAGAGCGAGCGGACGGACGGAGACGAAGCGATGCGCGATTCAGCGGCAACACTCGCGACAGCGGCAGGCGCGCATGGAACGGCGCGATGCGGCATGGGGTTTCGTCGGTCCTGCAGGATTCACGGTGAAGTCTTCGGCAGCGGAGAAAGGGCCGCCGAGGCCGGCGACGAGAGATATGTTGCATCGCGATAAAGCGACGTCAATCGACGCGGACGGCCGACTCGCCGGCTTCGCCGCCATGGGCCGCCGCGATCCTGAACCGGGCAATGCGCCGGCGAATCGGGCGAATCGCACGCAAGCCCCGCAGGCCAAGGCTTGCACGCGATCGCGCCAGTGCGGCCCGGTGTTCATTATTCAGGTCGCCTCATGCCGCGGGGCGCATGAGCGCATTGCCGATGGTTATGTCGCAAGCGCCCGCGGAAACCGCGAAATCCGACGCCGGACACGGCCGTTGCGCAGAGGACAGGATCGGAAAAGTCGCATTCGGTTGTGGCACGCGGCTGGCGGCTGGCCGCGGCACCTTCCCGCATATCGGCCGGCGAGTCCGTTCCCCGCCCGGACCTATGACCCATGCGCACCCCATCGCCTTCGCATATCCTCCGCGCATTGCGGCCCGGCCGCCCCCCTCGACCGAGATCGGATATGCGCCTGTTGCGTCCCTCGCAGCTCTCTTTCGTCCTCACTCCGGCCCTGTTGGCCCTCGCCTTGTCGGCCTGCGGGCCGCACGAAACCGCCGCGCCCACCGCCGTGGCCAAGACCGCCGCCGCGCCCGCAGCGAGCTCCGACCCGGCCGTCGATGCCGCCTTCGCCGCCTTGTCCAAGCGCTGGCTCGACGGCGTCATGCAGATCAACCCGGTCAGCGCCACCCAGATCGGCGACCACCGTTTCGATGGCGAGATCGACGACCTCAGCACCGCCGGCCGCCAGCGCCAGCTCGATTTCAACCGCAAGCTGCTGGCCGAACTCGACGCCGTCGACGCCACCCGCTTGTCGCGCGAGAACCAGGTCGATGCGGCGATCCTGCGCAACCGCCTGCGTTCGGAAGTGTGGTCGATCGAAACCCTGCAGAACTGGGCCTGGGACCCGATGGTCTACAGCGGCCTGGCCGGCGACGCGATCTACAACCTGATGGCGCGCGAATTCGCGCCGATGCCGCAGCGCCTGAAGTCGGCGACCGCGCGCATGGAGAAGATCCCCTCGATCTTCGCCCAGGCCCGCGCCAACCTCGACCCGGCGCGAGTGCCGAAGATCCACGCCGAGACCGTCGCCAAGCAGAACGCCGGCGTGCTCAGCCTGATCGACACCTTCATCGTGCCCAACGCCGGCCAGGTCAAGGGCGCCGAGCGCAAGCGCCTGGACGCCGCCGTCGCCGGCTTGCGCAAGGCCGTCGCCGAGCAACAGGAATGGCTCGACAAGACCCTGGTGCCGAACGCCAAGGGCAATTTCCGCATCGGCCAGACCCTGTACGACGAAAAGTTGAAGTTCTCGCTCAACTCCTCGTTGTCGCGCGCCGAGATCATGCAGCGCGCGCAATCCGAGCTGGCCCGCGTGCGCGCAGAGATGTACGCGATCGCGCAGAAGGAACTCAAGGGTAAGCCCGGCGCACCGGAACTGCCGGACAAGCCGAAGCCGGAACAGCAGCAGAAGGCGATCGAGGCCGCGCTCGAGTTGGCCTATGCCGACAAGCCGGCGCGCGACAAGGTCGTCGACTTCGCCAAGCAGACGCTCGAAGAAGCGACGACCTTCACCCGCGCCAAGAACCTGGTGACCGTGCCCGACGCGCCGGTCAAGATCATCCTGATGCCGGAGTTCCAGCGCGGCGTGGCGCTGGCCTACTGCGACTCGCCGGGCCCGCTCGACAAGGGCCTGGACACCTACTACGCGATCTCGCCGATTCCGGACGAGTGGAGCGATGCCCAGGTCGACTCCTTCCTGCGCGAATACAACACGCGCATGGTGCATCTGCTGTCGATCCACGAAGCGATGCCGGGCCACTACCTGGAAGGCGCGCATTCGGCCAAGGCGCCGTCGACCCTGCGCGCGGTGCTGCGTTCGGGCGTGTTCGCCGAAGGCTGGGCGGTCTATACCGAGGACGTCATGGCCGATGCCGGCTATCTCGACAACGACCCGCTGTTCCGCCTGGTCCAGCTCAAGTTCTACCTGCGCAGCATCGGCAACGCGATCCTCGACCAGGGCGTGCAGGTCGAAGACTGGAGCCGCGAGCAGGCGATGCAGTTCATGACCCAGCAGACCTTCCAGCAGGAACGCGAAGCCGCCGGCAAATGGGTCCGCGCTCAGCTGACCTCGGCGCAGTTGCCGACCTATTTCGTCGGCGCGCAGGAACACTTCGACATGCGCAAGGCCGTGGAAGCCAAGCTCGGACCGAAGTTCGACGCCAAGACCTACCACGACCAGGTGCTGTCCTACGGCGCACCGCCGGTGCGGTTCGTGCGCGAGCTGATGCTGGACGAACCGATTCTCTGAACCCCGGTTCGCAGGAACGACGAAAAGCCCGCCGCATGGCGGGTTTTTTGTGGGTCGAGACCGGCAAGGGATCTCGGGCCGATGCATTGCTCATCCCCGGCTGGAGCGACTCCGCTGTCGCAGCAGCGCGGTCG
>NZ_JBQEOE010000051.1:29334-36044 GCF_052045105.1 Lysobacter sp. 22409
TGTAGGAGCGGCGTGAGCCGCGACCGGAACATCGACCACGACCGAACCGCACTGCGTTCCTTACCCGAACACCGCCCGCGCGGTCGGGAAGGCTTCGTACAGGTCCTGCACGGTGCCGCAGCGGTCGGCGTCGTAACCCGGCAGCAGGCCCAGCTCGTGGCGGAAACGCTCGCTGCGCAGGATCGCCAGCATCTCGGCCAGGCCCGGCGTCGCCAGGCTCTCGGCGCGCACCAGGAAGAAATAATGCTCCGAGGCGATCGGTACGAAATCCAGACCGTAACGCCGCGCGGGCGTCTCCAGGCCGAAGCCGGCGTCGGCCATGCCGCTGGCGACGTAGGCGGCCACCGCGGCATGGGTCAGCTCGTCAATGCCGCAACCGCGCACCTCGCGGATCGAATGCCCCTGTCGCGCCAGCATGCGTTCCAGCAACAGGCGCGCGCCGGAGCCGGGTTGCCGGTGGATGAAGCGCACGTCCTCGCGCAGCAGATCGGCGAGCACGCGAATGCGCTTGGGGTTGCCGGCGGCAACGACCAGGCCGATGCGCCGCGTCGCCAGGTGCAGGACCCGGTCGTTGAGCGGATCGATGCGGTCGGCGTACAGCGCCAGGATTTCGCGCTCGAACTCGCCGATCGGCAAATGCACGCCGGCCAGGTCGCAATCGCCGCTGCGCAAGGCGCTCAAGGCCTCGCCGGGGCTGCGATATTTCAGGTCGACCGGCGTGCCGGCCTCGTCGAGAAAACGGCGCAAGGTTTCGACCGCGAAGCCGTGCGCGGCGTGCAGGCGCTGCGGCGCCGCCTGCGCGGTGAGCGCGCGTTGCAGTTCGACCTCGACCTCCGACGCCAGGCTGTCGAGCGTCGGCGCCAGGCGCGCGGCGATGCGCTGCTCGGCCCAGACCAGGCGTTCGCCGAGCGCGGTCAGGCGCGCGCCGCGGCCGCGCGTCATCCGCAGCAACGGCGTGCCGAACAGCGCGCGCGAAGATTGCAGCAAGCCCCAGGCGTAGCGGTAGGACAGGTCGAGATCGCGACAGGCCGCCGCGAGTGAGCCGGTCGCATGCACCCCGAGCAACAGATCGATCAGCTTCGGCGGCAACGGCCGGCCGTCGGCGGCGTGCAGCGTCCACTTGGGTTGGATCTGGACCTTGAACATGCCGGCGCTCCTCGGGTCTTGCCGCATTGCGGACCGGGCCGCGACGCAACGCGGCAGCCGCAGCGGCAGGTCCGGCGCCGGCGTTCAAACCGGCTTTACAGAGCCGATTATTAGACTACCCGGTGATATACGTCACCTTCTGCCTGGGATAGCCTCGCTCACGCTTCCGGACTGACCCCCAAATATGTCCTGAAGTACATATTGATGCAGATCCTAGGCAGTCGCAGTCGTAATCGGAGGGGTCCCTATGTCCAGTGACAGCGCGGTGGTCTCAGCAACCCCGCCATCCGCCACGGAAGGCCGGCAATCGGAAAGTGTGTTGGCGAAAGAACGCATCGTCGCCGGCCCTGGCTTCAACCGCTGGCTGGTGCCGCCGGCGGCGTTGGCGATCCATCTGTGCATCGGCATGGCCTACGGTTTCAGCGTGTTCTGGCTGCCGCTGTCGCAGGCGGTCGGGATCGGCGCGCCGATCGAGTGTCCGGCGAGCATGGGTTTCTTCGCGCGCATGGTCGCGACCGACTGCGACTGGAAAGTCAGCGCACTGACCTGGATGTACACGCTGTTCTTCGTCCTGCTGGGCTGTTCGGCGGCGATCTGGGGCGGCTGGCTGGAACGGGCCGGCCCGCGCAAGGCCGGCGTGGTCTCGGCGCTGTGCTGGTGCGGCGGCCTGGTGATCTCCGCGATCGGGGTCAAGACGCATCAGATCTGGATGCTGTGGCTGGGTTCGGGCGTGATCGGCGGCATCGGCCTGGGCCTGGGCTACATCTCGCCGGTCTCGACCCTGATCAAATGGTTTCCCGACCGCCGCGGCATGGCCACCGGCATGGCGATCATGGGCTTCGGCGGCGGCGCGATGATCGGCAGCCCGCTCGCCGACCTGCTGATGAAGCACTACGCCACCGCGACCTCGGTCGGCGTGTTCGAAACCTTCCTGACCATGGCGGCGATCTATTTCGTCTTCATGATGGCCGGCGCCTTCGGCTACCGCATCCCGCCGAGCGGCTGGACGCCGGCGGGCTGGACGCCGCCGCAGGCGAGCGCGAACACCATGATCACCCAGCACCACGTGCACGTGAGCAAGGTCTGGCGCATCCCGCAGTTCTGGCTGCTGTGGGGCGTGCTCTGCCTCAACGTCTCGGCCGGCATCGGCGTGATCGGCATGGCCTCGCCGATGCTGCAGGAAGTGTTCGGCGGCCAGCTGATCGGCGTCGAC
This sequence comes from Lysobacter sp. 22409, assembly GCF_052045105.1. Taxonomy (NCBI): domain Bacteria; kingdom Pseudomonadati; phylum Pseudomonadota; class Gammaproteobacteria; order Lysobacterales; family Lysobacteraceae; genus Lysobacter; species Lysobacter sp. 22409. Next base: position 31,694 of record NZ_JBQEOE010000051.1, read on the forward strand.
GGCGGCATCAAGTCGCTCGACGAGGCGCAACTGGGCCTGATCGCGGCGATCGCCGCCGGCTTCACCGGCCTGCTGAGCCTGTTCAACATCGGCGGCCGTTTCTTCTGGGCGTCGACCTCGGACTACATCGGCCGCAAGATGACCTATGTGGTGTTCTTCGTGCTCGGCATCGCCCTGTACGCCAGCGCGCCCTGGGCCGGCTCCGGCGCCGGCAGCATCGCCGCGTTCGTGGCGATCTTCTGCGTGATCCTGTCGATGTACGGCGGCGGTTTCGCCACCATCCCCGCCTACCTGGCCGATATGTTCGGCACCCAGATGGTCGGCGCGATCCACGGCCGCCTGCTCACCGCCTGGGCCACCGCCGGCATCCTCGGCCCGGTGGTGGTGACCTACATGCGCGACTACCAGCTCGGCCTGGGCATGCCGCCTTCGCAGGTCTACAACATCACGATGTATATCCTGGCCGGGATGTTGGTGCTGGGCCTGCTGTGCAATCTGATGGTGCGCCCGATCGCGCAGAAGCACTTCATGACCGCCGAGGAACTGGCGCGCGAAAAACGCCTCGCCCACGAGAAGACCGGCCACAATGGCGCCCTGCCCGCGTCGGTCGGCGACGCGCAGATGGCGCTGATCGGTCACGGCGGTCATCCGGCCCTGGTGCTCGCGGCCTGGGCCGCGGTCGGCCTGCCCCTGGCCTGGGGCATGTGGGTGACCCTGCAGAAAGCCTTCGTGCTGTTCCATTGAGGCCATCGCCGGACGGCGCCCGCGCCGTCCGGCCAACGAAACCATGAGCAAGATCGCACACGAACACGCCACCACGCCCGACCCGGCCCGCGCCGGCGCGGTGTCGCGCCCGGTGCGCCGCCGCCGTGGCGCGCGCGTCGACGACACCCTGGATGCGATCGCCGCCGAAGTGCCGGTCGCGCTGGTCTACAACGGCACGCCGTTCGCGGTGATGATGGCCACGCCCGAGGACCTCGCCGATTTCGCCCTGGGCTTCTCGCTCAGCGAAGGCATCGTCGCCGGCGCCGACGAACTGCGGGTCGGGGAGATCGCGACCTCGCTCGAAGGCATCACCCTGCAGCTGTCCATTCCCGAGGCCCGCGTCGCCGCGCTCGAACAACGCCGGCGCAACCTGCAGGGCCGCAGCGGCTGCGGCGTGTGCGGCACCGAGAGCATCGAAGCGGTGCTGCGGCCGCCGCCGCGTCTGCGCGACAGCAAGCCGATCCGCGTCGGGGCCTTGCACCGCGCCTTGCGCGAACTGCGCGAACGCCAGCCCTTGAACGCTTTGACCGGCGCCACCCATGCCGCAGGCTGGGCCGATCGCGACGGGCGCGTTCTGTTCGTGCGCGAAGACGTCGGCCGCCACAACGCCCTCGACAAGTTGATCGGCGCCTTGGTCGCCGCCGGCCTCGACCCCTTGCAGGGTTTCGCCGTCGTCACCAGCCGCGCCAGTTTCGAGATGGCGATGAAGGCCGCGCAAGCCGGCATCCCGCTGTTGGCCGCGATCTCGGCGCCGACCGCGCTGGCGATCGCGCTGGCCGACTCGGCCCACCTCACCCTGATCGGCTTCGCCCGCGACGACGGGCACGCGGTCTACACCCACCCGCAGCGCCTGCTCGACGACGGCCCGCACGCCGGCGAAGACGGCGACGACGGCGACGACGACGCAATGGAAGCGAACTCATGAGCAAGAAAACCATCCGCCCCTACGACGGCCCCGCCGGCGGCTGGGGCGCCTTGCGCAGCGTCGCCCGGCACCTGCTCGAACAGGACGTACCGGTGCACGGCGCGCGCACCCTGCTCTCGGCCAACCAGCCCGACGGCTTCGACTGCCCCGGCTGCGCCTGGCCCGACCGCGACCACACCTCGACCTTCGAGTTCTGCGAGAACGGCGCCAAGGCGGTGGCCGCCGAAGCGACCAGGCATCGCGCGACACCGGAGCTTTTCGCCCAATACACAGTCGCCGAGCTCGCGCGCTACAGCGACCATTGGCTCGAAAACCAGGGCCGCCTGACCCATCCGATGCGCTGGGACGCGGCCAGCGACCGCTATCTGCCGATCGGCTGGGACGAAGCCTTCGCCCGCATCGGCGCGCATCTGAACGCCCTGGATTCGCCGAACCAGGCCTTGTTCTACACCTCCGGGCGTTGCAGCAACGAAGCCGCCTTCCTGTATCAGTTGTTCGTGCGCGAGTTCGGCACCAACAACTTCCCCGACTGCTCCAACATGTGCCACGAACCCTCGGGCACGGCGATGAAGGCCCAGCTCGGCGTCGGCAAAGGCACCGTGCTGCTCGACGATTTCGAGATCGCCGATGCGATCTTCATCTTCGGCCAGAACCCGGGCACCAACCATCCGCGCATGCTCGGCGAGCTGCGCAAGGCGGCCAAGCGCGGCGCCGCGATCGTCTCGTTCAATCCCCTGCGCGAACGCGGCCTGGAGAAGTTCGCCGACCCGCAGGACAAGCTGGAGATGCTGCACAACGGTTCGACCCGGATCTCCTCGGATTATTTCCAGTTGCGCATCGGCGGCGACCTGGCCGCGGTCAAGGGCATCATCAAGCGCACCCTCGAAGCCGATGCCCAGGCGCAGCGCGAAGGCCGCGACAGAGTCGTCGACATCGCTTTCATCGCTGAGCACACCCGCGGCTTCGAGCGTTTCGCCGCCGACGTCGCCGCCGAATCCTGGGACACCATCGAGGCCGAGTCCGGCCTCAGCCGCGCCGAACTCGAACGCGCCGGCGATATCTATATCCGCGCAGGCAGCGTGATCTGCTGCTGGGGCATGGGCATCACCCAACACAAGCATTCGGTCGCGACCATCCACATGCTGGGCAATCTGCTGCTGTTGCGCGGCAACATCGGCCGCCCCGGCGCCGGGCCCTGCCCGGTGCGCGGCCACAGCAACGTGCAGGGCGACCGCACCATGGGCATCTACGAAAAGCCGTCGCCGGCCTTTCTCGACCGCCTGCACGAAGTGTTCGGTTTCGAACCGCCGCGCGAACACGGCCACGACACGGTCGGCGCGATCGAGGCCATGCTCGACGGCCGCTGCAAGACCTTCTTCGGCCTGGGCGGCAACTTCGCCACCGCCACGCCCGACACCGAGGCCACGCATCGCGCCCTGCGCCGTTGCGACCTCACCGTGCACGTCACCACCAAGCTCAATCGCAGCCACCTCGTGCACGGCCGCGACGCCTACATTCTGCCCTGCCTCGGCCGCACCGAGATCGACATCCAGGACAGCGGCGCGCAAGGCGTCACCGTCGAAGACTCGATGAGCATGGTCCACCTGTCGGCCGGCATCAACGCGCCGGCCGCACCGACCCTGTTGTCGGAACCGGCGATCGTCGCGCGTCTCGCCGCGGCCACCCTCGGCGCCCGCAGCAAAGTACCGTGGCTGTGGCTGGTCGGCGACTACGACCGCATCCGCGACAAGATCGCCGAGGTGTTCGAAGACTTCCACGATTTCAACCGGCGCGTGCGCGTACCCGGCGGTTTCCACCTGCCCAATGCCGCGGCCGAACGGCGCTGGCTCAATGCCGAGGGCAAGGCGCTGTTCAAGACCCATGCGGTGCCGACCGACCTGCCGGTGCACCGCGCACGCGCCAGCCAACAGCAACCAGTGTTCACCCTGGCGACGACCCGCTCGCACGACCAGTACAACACCACCATCTACGGCATGAACGACCGCTACCGCGGCGTGTTCGGCGAACGCCGGGTGTTGTTCATCCATCGCGACGACATCGCCGCCCTGGGCATGAACGCCGGCGACTGGGTCGACCTGGAAAGCCTGTGCGAGGACGGCGTCGAACGCATCGCCCGGCGCTTCCTGTTGGTCGAATACAACATCCCGCGCGGCTGCCTGGCCGCCTACTACCCCGAGACCAATGCGCTGGTGCCGCTGTCGAGCTTCGCCGACGAGGCGCGCACCCCGACCTCGAAATCGATCCCGGTGCTCGTGCATCCGCACCTGGCGCAAGCGGCGCAAGGCCTGCAAGCGTCCAAGGACATCGGCCTTGTCCGAGTCGACTGAGGCCCTGCTGGCGATGCTGGCCGGCGAAGCCGACGGCGTGTCTCTGCCGCGCCTGTGCAAGCGCCTGGGCCTGCGCATGAGCGTGTTGCTGCGCGAGTTGGCGTGGATCGGCGAAGACGCCATCGGCGGCCACACCGGCCCGGGTTGGGTGCGGGTAGAGACGCGCGGCGAAACCCAAGTCGCGGTGTTGACCGAGCGCGGGCGCGAACGGCTGCGGATGGGCGACAGCGAGAAGCGCGATTAGAGCGCATGGGTGTTTCGAGATAGCCCTGGCAATGCGGGCTACGTCGTTGGTGCCTTGACGCGGTCGCGG
>NZ_JBQEOE010000052.1:0-278 GCF_052045105.1 Lysobacter sp. 22409
ATAAGACGTCCCTGTCTTATCGGAAAACGCCGCACGTCCTGTGCGGCGCCCTCCGGGTCTCCACTTGACCGGTAAAGCGGTAAAGCAGATCAAAATCCCGGCAACGGCATGATGGGTGCCAGTACCGCTTGGAACGGCCGCAGAGACAGCGACGGAGACGTCTGTTTCGTTAACCTGAGCTTCCCTGTAGGAGCGACGTGAGTCGCGACCACGAAACCGCGTGCGGCCACGCTCTGGTCGTAGCACCGTCGTTGCCAATTCGGTCGCGGCTCACGCCG
>NZ_JBQEOE010000052.1:299-35512 GCF_052045105.1 Lysobacter sp. 22409
CGACCGCGACATCGCGGGCGGCCGCGAAGACGTCGGCGAGAGCGAACCAACCCGCGTCGACGTTTGTCGTCGCACCGCGTGCCTCAACCATTCGCGTCGCTGCTTCGAACGATCGTCTCGCGGTCGGCTCACCCCGCCGTCGACCGCGCGCACACCCAAGCGTCGACGCGCTGGGCGCCGGCGCGGCGCAAGGCGACGGCGGCGGAATGAAGGGTCGCTCCGGTGGTCATGACGTCGTCGATCAGGACGATGTGGGCGGGCAGGGGCAGGCCAGGACGCCAGGCGAAGGCGCCACGCAGGTTGCGGCGGCGTTGTTTGGCGTCCAACAGGGACTGCGCCGGGGTGTCGCGCAGGCGGATCAGGCCGTGGTCGAGCAGGGGCAGGCGCAGTTGCCGCGACAGGGGACGGGCCAGTTCCAGGGCCTGGTCGTAGCCGCGTTCGCGCAGCCGCCGGCGATGCAAGGGGATCGGAACCAGAACCGGCTCGGTTGCTCCTGTGGCTGCGTCCGATGCGTCGGGCACGGCGAGCCCCGGCGTCGTAGCCGGGGGACTTTCCGTCAGCAGCGGCTCGAAGGCCTGCGCCATCATCGTGGTGAGCAATCGGCCGGCGGCCAGGTCGCGATGGAATTTGAAGCGCGGCAGCAGGCGGTCGAGCGGTGGGCGATACAGACAGGCCGCGTGGACCCGGGTCAGCGGCGGTGGCCGGCGCAGGCAGTGGCCGCAGACCAGGGGCAGGTCGGGCGGGTCGATCGTTGCCAAGCAAACCCCGGCCGCCGCCGCCCCAGCCAACGGCAGAGCGCAACGCAGACACGCCGCTCCGAGCCGCGGCCATTCGGCTTCGCAGGTCCGGCACAGGTCGCGACCGGGCAGGCCCGGTTCGGCGCAGATCAGGCAGCGCGGGGGCCACAGGGCCCAGCCCAGACGCCGCCAGATGCTGTCAACCCGGAGCGGCCGGCCCTGGTTGACAGTTGTCGACATGCTTCCCAGACTGCCCGCTCCGAACGGCCCGCGCTGTCGGTATCCCCCGTTGCCCGCCGTCAGTGAAATCCCCGCTGTGGAGCCAGCTCTAGTGTCTATGCCCCTTCTTCGCAACGATTGGTCCCGCGCCGAGGTCCGTGCGCTGTTCGATTTGCCCTTTCCCGAGTTGCTGCACCGCGCCGGTAGCGTGCACCGGGAGAATTTCGACCCGGCCGAAGTCCAGGTCAGCACCCTGTTGTCGGTCAAGACCGGCGGTTGCCCCGAGGATTGCGCCTATTGCCCGCAGGCGCAGCGCTACCACACCGGTGTCGACGCGACCAAGCTGATGAGCACCGAGGCGGTGATCGAGAAGGCCCGCCAGGCCAAGGCCGCCGGCGCCTCGCGTTTCTGCATGGGCGCGGCTTGGCGTTCGCCGAAGGACCGCGACATCCCGAAGGTCGCGGCGATGATCCGCGAGGTCAAGGCATTGGGCCTGGAGACCTGCGCCACCCTGGGCATGCTTTCGGGCGACCAGGCGACGGCGCTGAAGTCGGCGGGGTTGGACTACTACAACCACAACCTCGACACCGCGCCGGAGTTCTACAACGAGATCATCCACACCCGCGAGTATCAGGACCGCCTGGACACCCTCGCGCATGTGCGCGATGTCGGCATGAAGACCTGCTGCGGCGGCATCGTCGGCATGGGCGAGTCGCGCGAGCAGCGCGCCGGCCTGCTGCAGACCCTGGCCAACCTGCCGGCGCACCCGGACTCGGTGCCGATCAACCGCCTGGTCCAGGTCGAGGGCACCCCCCTGGCCGGCACCGCCGAGCTCGACCCCTTCGAATTCGTGCGCACCATCGCGGTGGCGCGCCTGCTGATGCCCAAGTCGATGGTCCGTCTGTCGGCCGGCCGCGAGGCCATGAGCGACGAGCTGCAGGCCCTGTGCTTCCTGGCCGGCGCCAATTCCATCTTCTACGGCGAGAAGTTGCTGACCACCGGCAACCCCGACACCGAGCGCGATCTGGCCCTGTTCGCCCGTCTCGGCCTGCGCCCGATGCAGATCGTCGAGACCGCGGGCACCGTCCATGCGAGTATTGAAGAGCACGTTGAGGCAACCACCGACCCCGCCCACTCCTGCGCCGCCTGACGCGGCGGAGCTACCGCGATGAGCAGCCAGCGAACCCTTTGGCGCGACCGGATCCAGACCGCCCACGCCGAGCGCGTGGCGACCGCCCGTACCCGTACCCACCGCGCGGTCACCCACCGCGACGGCGCGCGCTGCGAGGTCGACGGGCGCTCGCTGGTGAATTTCTGCGGCAACGACTACCTCGGCTTGTCGCAGCACTTCGCGGTGATCAACGCCTTCCAGGACGCCGCCGCCCGCGAGGGCACCGGCGGGCTCGCCTCGCACCTGGTCTGCGGCCACCACGCCCAGCATGAAGCGCTCGAACGCGAACTGGCCGACTGGCTCGGTTCGCCGCGCGCACTGCTGTTCGGCAGCGGTTTCCTGGCCAACATCGCCGCGGTGCAGGGTTTGCTGGGCGAAGACGACGTCTGCGTGCAGGACCGGCTCAACCACGCCAGCCTGATCGACGCCGCGCGTCTGGCCGGTTGCCGGTTGCGCCGCTATCCGCACGCCGATCCCGAAGGCGCGATCCGGCAGTTGCGCAATGTTCCCGACGGCCTGGCGATGCTCGCCACCGATGGCGTATTCAGCATGGACGGCGATCTCGCGCCCTTGCGCGACCTCGCCCTGGTCGCGCGCGCGCAGAAGGCCGTGCTGTATGTCGACGACGCCCACGGCGTCGGCGTGCTCGGCCCGGACGGGCGCGGCACCGTCGCGGCGGCGCGTCTGTCGGTGCAGGAAGTGCCGTTGCAGCTGGCGACCTTCGGCAAGGCGCTCGGCAGCTACGGCGCAGCCTTGCACGGCGATGCCGACCTGATCGGCCATCTGGCCGAAACCGCGCGCAGCCATCTCTACACCACCGCGTTGCCGCCGGCCCAGGCCGCGGCGACGCGCGCGGCGCTCAAGCTGGCCCGCAACGACCATTGGCGGCGCGAGAAGCTGGCCGAACTCACCGCGCATTTCCGCGAACGCGCCGGCAAGCTCGGCCTGGAGCTGCTGGCCTCGGGCACGCCGATCCAGCCGGTGATGTGCGGCGACGACCGCCGCGCGCTGGCGATGGCGCAGGCCTTGGAACAGCAGGGTTATTGGGTCGCGGCGATCCGTCCGCCGACCGTGCCGGAAGGGCGCGCGCGCCTGCGCGTGACGTTCTCGGCGCTGCACACGCGCGAACAGGTCGACGGCCTGATCGAGGCGCTGGCGCGCGCGGCCGAGCGCGTGGCGATCGAAGGCAGCGACGGCGCCCGCGCCGCGCCCGCCACTGTGGCGCGATGAGCCGCGCCGCCGAACCGCAACCGACCCGGCCGCCCGAAACCGATCTGGCCCGCATGCTGGCGACGCTCGAGGTCGAAGCCCGTGCCGGCGAATACGTCTTCGTCACCGCCGTGCAGCCCGAGCGTTTGCCGCGCGCCCTGGCGCTGGCGACGATCGAGGAAGCCGAAGGCCTGACCTGTGTGCTGCGCCGCGAAGACGCCGACGCGCACGGCCTGAGCTACGACTTCGTCGCTGCCTGGCTGAGCCTGAGCGTGCATTCGGCGCTGCAGGCGGTCGGCCTGACCGCGGCGGTGTCGCAGGTGTTGGCCGAGCGCGGCATCGCCTGCAACGTGCTGGCCGGCTTCCATCACGATCATTTGCTGGTGCCGTCGGATCGGCGCGACGAGGCCTTGGCGGCGCTGCATTCGCTGCGCCGCGCGAACCCCGCCGGCGGCGATTGAGGACAAGGCGCGCGATCGCATCGGCGCGGTGTGCATCGCGGCGGCGCCTGCGTTCGCGCCGTAACGGCGGTCGCCGCCGCGTGCGGGCCATGGCGACACCAGAGCGCAGCGCGCGGCAATGAGCAACACCCGACGACCTATAGCAGTACGGACCCGCTTCCCATGTACATCGAAACCACCGGCGCCGCGGCAGACCCAGCCCGCCCGGTCATCGCACTGATCCACGGCTGGGCCATGCACGGCGGTTTGTTTGCGCCCTTGGTCGAACAGTTGAGTGCGCACTTCACCCTGCATCTGATCGATCTGCCGGGCCACGGCCATGCGCGCGATGACCTGGCGCCGCTCGATCCGCGCGCGCTCGCCGCCGAACTGGTCTCGCGCATTCCCGATGCGTACTGGCTGGGGTGGTCGCTCGGCGGCCAGGTCGCGTTGCGCGCCGCGCTCGATCATCCGCAGCAGGTGCGCGGCTTGATCATGATCGCGTCGTCGCCGCGTTTCGTCGTCGGCGAGGACTGGCCTCATGGGGTCTCGCCGGATCTGTTCCGCAATTTCGGCGAGGCCTTGCGGCGCGATTTCCGCGGCACCCTCGAAGGCTTTCTCGCTCTCGAGGCCTTGGGTTCGGCCAGTGCCCAGGAAGAACTGCGCAGTCTGAGGAGTGCAGCCTTCGCCCGCGGCGAGCCGGCCGAGCGCGCGCTGCACGAAGGCCTGGACCTGCTCGACGGATTCGACGTGCGCAGCGAACTGCCGCGCTTGCAGGTGCCCAGCCTGTGGATCTCGGGCCGTCGCGACCGCCTGGTGCCAGCCGGTGCGATGCCGGCCGCGGCCGCGCTCTCGCCGCAGGGCCGCAGCGTGGTCATCGGCAACGCCGGCCATGCGCCGTTTCTCGGCGCGACCGCACAGGTCGCGCAACTCATCGAGGGCTTCGTCGCACCGGCGACCGCCCCGACCGCCGTACTGGATTGCTGACGCCTCATGAACGATCTTTTCGACCACCGCCAGGTTCGCCGCTCGTTCTCGCGCGCCGCGCACGGTTACGACGGCGCCGCCGCCCTGCAGCGCGAAGTCGGCGCGCGCCTGTCGGAAACCCTGGACTACCTCGACGAGCGCACCCCCGAGGTCGTGGTCGACATCGGCTGCGGCCCGGGCCACTTGAGCGCTGCGATGCAGAAGCGCTGGCCGCGCGCGCAGGTGATCGCGCTCGACCTGGCTCTGCCGATGTTGCGCGAGGCGCGCACCCATTTCGGCGAAGGCGGCTGGCGGCCGCGCCTGCTCGGCGGCGCGCGCCGTCCCGATGCGGTCTGCGCCGATGCGCGCGCCTTGCCCTTGCGCGACGGCAGCGTCGACGTGCTGTTCTCCAACCTGTGCCTGCAATGGTGCGAAGACCTGCCGGCGGTGTTCGCCGGGTTCCGCCGCGTGCTCAAGCCCGGCGGCCTGTTGCTGGTGTCGACCTTCGGCCCCGACACCTTGTACGAACTGCGCGGCGCCTTCGCCGAAGCCGACGCCGCGCCGCACGTCAGTCTGTTCCCGTCGATCGCCCAGTTCGGCGATGCGCTGATCGCTTCGGGTTTCCAGAACCCGGTGCTGGATCGCGACGAATTCGTCCTCGGCCACCCCGACCTCGGCCATCTGATGCGCGAGTTGCGCACGCTCGGCGCGACCAATGCGATGAACGACCGTCGCCGCAGCCTGACCGGCCGTGCGCGCTTCGCCCGCGCGGCGCAGGCCTACGAAGCCCTGCGCGGCGGCGACGGCCGACTGCCGGCGACTTGGGAAGTGATCTACGCCCACGCCTGGGGGCCGCCGCCGGGCGCGCCGATCCGCATCGGCGGCTTCGACGAGGTGCAGGTGCCGGTGTCGAGCATCCGCGTGCGGCAGCGCCCGTGAGCGCGCGCCGCCACGCCCTGTGGGCGGTGCTGATCGCGCTGGTGTCGGCGCTGTTCTTCACCTGCACCTACGTGCTCAACCGCGCCGCCGCCAACGACGGCGGCCATTGGGCGTGGACCGCGGCGCTGCGTTATCTGTTCACCCTGCCGATGCTGTTGATCGCGATGCCGATGCTCGGCGGCGTGGCGCCGGTGTGGCGGGCGATCCGCCGCCATCCCGGGCCCTGGCTGTGGTGGAGCGGAATCGGTTTCGTGCTGTTCTACGTGTGCCTGAGCTTTGCCGCGGCCAGCGGCCCGTCGTGGCTGATCGCCGGCACCTTCCAGCTCACCGTGATCGCCGGCATGTTATGCGCGCCGTTCCTGTACCGCGATGCGCGCGCACGCATTCCGCGGCCGGCGCTGGCGGTCGGCGCGATCATCGTGGCCGGCGTGCTGCTGTTGCAGTTCGGCCACGGCGGCGGTCGTCTCGATCGCGCCGGTTGGATCGCGCTGATCTGCGTGGCGGTGTCGGCCTTCGCCTATCCGCTCGGCAACCGCGGCTTGCTGCTGCACCTGGAAAAGGCCGGCATCGAACTCAACGCGACCCAGCGCGTGTTCGGCATGACCCTGGCGAGCCAACCCTTGTGGTGGGCGGTCGCGGTGTATGCCGGGGTCGAAGCGGGCGCGCCGCCGGCGGGGCAAGTGTGGCTGGCCGCCGGCGTGGCACTGAGTGCGGGTGTGATCGCCACGGTGTTGTTCTTCCAGGCCACCGGCATGGTCCGCAACGACCCGACCGCGCTCGCCGCGGCCGAGGCGATGCAGGCCGCGGAGATCTTGTTCGCGACCGTGATCGGCGCCTTGTGGCTCGGCGAAGCCTGGCCGCAGGGCCGCGCCCTGGCCGGCGCCTGCGTGGTCGGCATCGGCATCGTCTTGTTCAGCATCGTCGCGGCGCGCGCGGCCGCCGGCAACGAACGTAAGGTCAAGCAACTGCGCAGCGATCGCGGCGGTTGATCTTCGCCGGCTCGGCTGGAATGCCGATGCGGCAAGCAGGTCGGCTCAAGTGCCGATGCGGTCAGCAGGTCGGCTCAAGTGCCGACCATGGCCATCCACTGTTCGAGGTTGTAGTAGTTGGTGACGCGCTGGATCTTGTTGTCGCGGATTTCGAAGAAGGCGCCGCCGGGCAGGGCGTAGCGCTGGCCACGCGCTTCCGGCAGACCCGGGTCGGTGAGCAGGTACTCGCCGTGGACCACGTACTCGGCGCCGGCGCGCGCGCCGTCGGGCGAGGCCATCACCACGATGTCGCGCAACTGCTCGCGGTAGTGCCGCGCCATGCGCTGCAGGAAGGCGGCGAACGCGTCGCGCCCGACCTCGCGCGCACCCTGGTTGAGATCGTGGACGACGTCGGCGCCGAGCAGGCCCAGCATGGCGTTCCAGTCGGCGCGATTGAACGCGGCGTAATAGGACAGGACCAATTCGGTGGCGCGATCGTGAATGCGGGTGCCGTCGATCTTCATCGGAATTCCTGCGGGCAATGCGGGGCCGGGCCATGATCGCTCATTCGTGCCTCGTGTCGCAGCTGCGGTCGCCCCTGCGGGGCTCGCGCTCGGCAGCTTCGTCTTAACAAAGCACACTAAAACGAAAGGCCCGCATGGGCGGGCCTTTCGGTAGGCGGGAATCGCGCTGCGCCCGATGCCGGTGTGTGGCCCGGATCAGCGCGACTTCATCGAGAGGCTGCCGTCAGATCCGCACCGTCGCGCGCTGGCGTTGGCGCACCAGGCTCAAGGTCAGCACCGCGGCGAGCAGCGCCGTGGTGACCACGAAGATGCCGATGCCGAGGTAGCCGCCGCTGACGCCGCGCTCCACCGCCGCGGCACCGGCTTCGTGCGGCACGAAGCTGGCCGCGAGCATGCCGGTGTAGTGCATGCCGCAGACCGCCACGCCCATGACCAGGGCGCTGCCGAGCATCTGGCCCCAGCCGCGCAGGTTGAAGGCCAGCCACAGGGCCACGATCGAGGCGACGATCGCGATCGCTGCGGACGCGATGACCAGGTTGCTGTTGTAGACCGTGTCGGCCGGCATCAGCATCGCGGCCATGCCGGCATAGTGCATGCCGGTGACGCCGAGCCCCATCAGCACGCCGGCGATGATCAGCTTGCCCCAATTGAAGATGCCGGTGCCGGCGATGCCCAGGCCGGCCATGCACGAGACCACCGCGACCACCGCCGAACCGATGGTGATCGGCAAGTCGTAGGTCACTTCCACGTTCATGCGGCAAGCGAGCATGGCGATGAAATGCATCGCCCAGATCGCGCCGCCGCCCATGGCGATACCGGCGGCGGTGATGGCGCGCCAACGCTGTCCCGCCCCGACCGCGGTCGGGATGGCGATGGCCAACTGCAGGGCGGTGAACGACCCCAGTACCGACACCACATAGGACAAGATGGCGAGCACCGGGTCATGGATGCACTGAATGGCGTGATCGATCGGCATGACGAACCCCCTGTGGATGGGTTGGATTAGCTAAGGGCCGAACCGGCGCCATCCCCGCCCCGGTGCGGCATCGCAAGCCCGGCCGGCTCCCTGTCTGCCGGGCGAATGGAGACGCTCAGGCTTCGAATTCGAAACGGCAGGCCTCGGCGCCGGTATTGCGGCATTGGCTTTCGATCACCCGGACGCCATCGGCGCCGTGTTGGCCTTCGAGCAGTCCGCCGAGCATGCCGCGCAGGAAATGGCAGCATTCGCCGCTGTCGCCGCGATGGCAGAAGGGGCTGTTGCGGATCTTCAGGATGTCGTCGTGCAGTTCGGCCTGGACCAGTTGGCGCATCGCCGGCAAGGCGATGCGGCGGACCGAGTCGGCCAGCGGCAGTTGTCCGCCGAGGGCGAAGTCGCGCTTGTAGACCCAGGCGCCGACGCGCTGGCCGATGTAGCGCAAGGTCGCCTCGCGCTGGGCCGGCGGCAGTTCGCGTTCGAGCGCGACCAACTGCAACAGGATGTTGGGGTAGTTGCGGGCCAGCTGCGGCAGCAGGGTCTCGACGCGCTGGGTATCGATCGGCGGCGCGCTCGACGGCGAGGCGGTGGGCGCAGGCGCGGCCGAGGGCGGCACCGAGGTGGGGGCGGTCGCCGAGCCGTTGTTGCGCGGCACCGGTGTGGGCGCCGGCGCGGCGCTGGCGCCTTCGTACGGCGAGGCCTCGAAGCTCTGCACCAGGTGATGGGTGCCCAGGCGCTCTTCGAGCATCAGCAACGATTCGGCCGGGCCGCGCACCACCATGCTCAGCACCACGCCTTCTTCGCTGTTGAGCATGCGCTGGCGCAACAAAGTGAAGCCGTTGGCGATCACCACCTGCCCGAGGGCGAGCAGCAGCCCGTCGCGACGGTCGGACACCACGCGAAACTCGACATCCACCATGTAGTACTCCCTGGCCTGCGCTGGTCCGTGGTCCCCGGCTCGTCGACGAGCCCCACTGTTAATGATCGCGCGGCATGACAGGGACGGGCGCGCGATGGCGCAGCGTGGCAGCTGTGTTCATAAAAAACACAAACCAGGATCACAGAAAAAGCGAGTTTTCCTGGGGTTTATGCGGGCAATGGCGAGCGTTGAGAAACGTGCCGCATATCAAACGCAATGCGATTGCAGAACCGGTCAAACTGGCTTAGAGGCGAACAGATCGGCGACCAGATCCAGATCGACGTTGCCGCCGGAGACGACCAATCCGACGCGGCGGCCGGCGAAACGTTCGCGATGCGCCAGCACCACCGCCAGCGGCACCGCGCCGGAGGGTTCGACCACCAGCTTCATGCGTTCCCATATCAGCCGCATCGCGGCGACGACCTGGGCGTCGTCGACCAGCAGGATGTCGCGCAGGTGTTCGCTCAGGATAGGAAAGGTGAGCGTGCCGAGTTCGGCGCGCAGGCCGTCGCAGATGGTGTCGGCCTTGCGGCCGGTGATGCGCTGGCCGGCGCGCAGCGAATCGTGGGCGTCGCGGGCGCCTTCGGGTTCGGCGCCGAACACTTCGATCGCCGGGTTCAGCCCGTGCGCGGCGATCGCCGTGCCCGAGAGCAGGCCGCCGCCGCTGACCGGCGCGATCACCGCGTCCAGGTCCGGCGCGCTGCCGAGCAGTTCGAGAGTGGCGGTGCCCTGGCCGGCGATCACCCGCGGGTCGTTGAACGGATGCACCAGCACGCCGCCGGTCCGGGCCAGGACCTGGGCGGTCATGGCGTCGCGCGAGGCCTGGTCGGGCTCGCAAGCGACGATTTCGGCGCCGTAGGCGCGGATCGCGGCCAGTTTGATCTTGGGGGTGTTGTGCGGGGCGACCACGGTCGCGCGTCCGCCGCGCAGGCTCGCGGCCAGCGCGATCGCTCCGCCGTGGTTGCCCGAACTCTGGGTGACGATGCCGCGCGCGACCTCGTCCTCGTCCAACGAGAACACCGCGTTGCAGGCGCCGCGGAACTTGAATGCGCCGGCGCGCTGCAGGTTTTCGCATTTGAAGTGCAGCTCGCAGCCGGCCAGGGCGTCGATCGCGCGCGAACGCAGCACCGGCGTGGTGTGCGCGTGCGGCGCGATGCGCGCGGCGGCGGCCAGGATGTCGGTGAACAGGGGGGCCAGGCTGGGCGGTGCGGAGAGATTGTTCATGCCCCAAGCGTAGCCCAGGCCCGGCCGGCCTGACATGCGCCGGATGGCGGATTCACACCATGCGGGGCCGGCGACAGGATGAGTTCAGTCGTACCGCAATGCTGCGTTCAGTCGTGGCGCAGCGCCGCGATCGGATCCAGGCGCGCCGCCTGCCGCGCCGGATACACGCCGAAGGCCAGGCCCACCGCGGCGCAGAACAGTGCCGACCCCAGCACCGGGATCGGCGCCCAGGCGACCTGCCAACCGGCGAAGGCGGCGATCAGATAGGCCAGGGCGACGCCGAACAACAGGCCCAGCACCGCGCCGGCGACGCAGATCACCAGGGCCTCGCGCAGGAACTGCGCGATCACGTCGCGCCGGCGCGCGCCGAGCGCGCGCAGCAGGCCGATCTCGCGGCGCCGTTCGAGCACGTTGGCGAGCATGATGTTCATGATGCCGATGCCGCCGACCAGCAGGCTGACGCCGGCGATCGCGCCCATCACCACACGGAAGATGCGCTGGGTCTTCTGGTGCTGCTGGAACAGCTGTTGCGGCACCACCAGGCGGAAGTCGGCCATGCCGGCGTGGCGTTGGCCGAGCACGGTCGACAGCACCCGTGCGCCGGCGGCGAGCTGGGCGGGGTCGCGCAGGCGCAGCAGGAAACGATCGATCTCGTCCTCCTGCGGCTGGAAACGGAAGCGTGCGCGCGCGCTGGCCAAGGGCAGATAGACGCGATTGCTTTCCAGGCCGAGCTGCACGCCTTCGAACTGATCCTTGCTGAGGTCGCGGTCGGCCAGCACGCCGATCACTTCCAGCCAGACATGGTTGACCTTCAGGTATTGGCCGACCGGGTCGACGCCCGGGAACAGATCGGCCGCGGCCTGGTGGCCGAGCACGGCGACCGCGGCGAGGGCGCGGTCGTCGTCTTCGCTCAGCGTGCGGCCCTTGGCGATGCGTAGCGAGGACAGGGCGAAAAAGTCCGGGCTCACGCCGCTGGCCTGGGCATCGCTGTGGCCGTTGTCGCTGAACACCGAATGGGTGCGGATCGGTTTCTCGGCGGCGTAGCGTTCCGCGCCGGGCACCACCGCGAGCGCGGCGTCGGCATCGGCCAGGCTCAGGCCGAGGCTGCGCGCGCGGGTTTCGCGCAGGCTGTTTTCGTCCTGCGGCTTGGCTTCGGCGATCAGATTGTTGAGGCCCAGGCTTTCGACCAGGCGCAGCGCTTCGCGCCGGCTGCCTTCGCCGACCGCCTGCATCGCGACGATCGCGCCGACCCCGAAGATCAGGCCGAGCAGGGTCAGTAAGGTGCGCAGGCGGCGACGCCACAGTTCTTCGATCGCCTCGCGCCAGATCGACGGCAGCAGGCCGGTGAAACGGTTCAAGGACGCACCGCCTGCGGGGCGGATGCCGGCGCCGCCGTGGTCTTGCCGCCATCGGCCGACGCGGCCTGGCCCGGATCGTCGGTCTCGGCCGACGACTCGACGGCCTTCGCCGCGGCCTCGATGGCGCCGGCCTCGGCCAGCAGCACCTCGTCGCCGTCGCGCAGGCCCGACAGCACTTGCGAGCGAGCCGGCCCGCGTACGCCCAGCCGGATCGGGCGGCGCAGGAAATCGCCGCCTTTGCGGACGCGCACGTAGTCCTTGCCGGCATCGCTGTCGATGGCGACGTTGGCGACGCTGAGCGCCTTGGGCGAATCGAACAGGATCACCCGGGCCTCGAGCCGCTGGCCCGGCACCAGCCGGTAACGCGCGATCGCTTCGGCCGGGATCGGCGCCTTCATGGTAAGGTACTTCACCGGACTTTCCTGGCTGCGCACCTTGGCGGCGCTGGCGACCCACGACAGCCGGCTGACGATGCGCTGTTCGGGGCGCCCGACCGGGAACATCTCGACCGCGTTGCCGACCTGCAGGCCCTGCGCCTCGATCTGCGGCAGGCTCAATTCGAGTTCCATCGCCGAGGCGTCGGGCAGGCTGCCGTAGTCGAAGCCGGCGCGCAGGGTCGCGCCGACATTGGGTTTGTCGCCGGACCAGTTGCTCGACAGCATCAGCACGCCGTCGTTGGGCGCGCGCAGCTCCAGCGCGTCCAGATCCGACTGGCGCGCCTTGGCGGTGAGGTCGAAGGTCGCGCGCTGCGCATCCAGCACCGCCAGTTCGGCGCCGCCGCGCACGCCGGCCTGGCCGCGCTGCCATTCCAGGGTGTCGCGCTTGGCGGTGAGGTAGCTCGCGTCCTGCACCGCATCGAGCACTTCGTTGCGCGCCATGGTGCTGAGGTCGGCGCTGGCGTAGCGCTCGGCGATGCCGAGTTCCACCGCGACCTGCGCCAGGTCGACCGCGACCTTGCTCTGCGCGGTCGCCAGTTCGCCCTGCTTGGCGGCGCGCGCCAGCAGATTGCGCTGCAGATCGATCAGGGTCTGGCTGAGTTCCTGTTGGCCTTGCGCGGCCGAGAAGCGCGCGATCAGGTCGCCTTTCCTGACCGCGCTGCCTTCCGGCAGCATCCATTCGAGTTGGCGCGAGGCCCAATTGCGGCCGGGCACGTTGAGCGGCGTGGCCTTGGCCGACTTGAATTCGCCTTCGCCGCGCACGCTCAGGCGCAGCGGTGCGGCGGCGACCGTCTCGACGGTGGCCGGCGCGGTGTCGGACGCGCAGGCCGAGAGCAAGGCCAGGGCGACGAGGAGCGCGGCGCAGCGCGACGCCGCGCGAGGTGCGGGGCGACGCGTCATCGGGCCAGGCTCCGCGGCGCCGCGGGCGCGGCCGGGTTGGCCGAAGGAATCTCCACCCGCACCGCCTGGCCCGGACGCAAGGGCGCGCGCGGGTCGTCGAGGCGTACGTCCAGGTCCAGCACCGGCACCGGCTGCACCTGCGATTTGCTGCGGATCGCATTGCCGATCGAGGCGATGCGCCCGCGCAGCACGCTGCCGGCACCGCCTTCGACGACGATCCGTACCGGCACGCCGACCGCGACCCGGCGCAGGTCGCGCTCGGGCAACTCGGCGCGCACCGCCAGGGTGCTCATGTCGGGAATCTCGGCGACGGTCTGGCCGACCCAGACCTGCGAGCCGACGTCGTACTTTTCGCCTTCCCAGTTGCTCTTGTGCATCATCAGGCCGTCGCGCGGCGCGGTCACTTCCAGTGCCGTCAGCGAGCGTTGCAGGCGTTCGACGTCGGCCTGCAACTGCGCGCGTTCGGCGGCGAGCAGGCGCCGCTCTTGGCGGCGTTGTTCGGCCGACAAGTTCTCGCGGCGCTGGGCCAGGGCCATCTTGCGTTCCATCTGGGTGCGGGCGACCAGCAGCTTGCGGTACTCGATGCCGGCGATCAGCTCGGCCGGCTGCTGGGTCTTGCGCTGCGCCTTGTCGAGCGCGGCGCGCGCCTCGGCGGTGGCCAGGCGTTCGCTGCGCTCGCGTTCGGCCAGCTCCAGGTCGAGCTTGTCGAGCTCGCTTTGTTTCTCCTTGAGCTGGCTGCGCTTCTCGCCCAGTTGTTTGACCACGTCGTTGCTGTCGAAGGAGATCACCGACTGGCCTTGCTTGACCGGCGCGCCGTCGCCGGCGAGTTGGGTGATGTTGAACTGCCACATGCGCTCGACGTTCGGCGGCATCAGCGCCGAGCTGCGGCGGGCATAGACCTCGCCGTCGACACGCAGGGTCGCCGCGCTCGCCGGCAGTGCCGCGGCGGACAACAGCACGATGAGCATGCTCCGCTTCATCGCGCCGTTCCGCTCGCGGCGGCCGTGGACACGCGCACGCTCATGCCAGGCAGCAGCTTGAGCGCATGTCCGCGCGGCAGTTCGATGTCGAGGCTGAAATAGCGCCCTTCGCCCCATTCGGGTTTGCGGTCGGGAGCGCCGGCGATGGCCTTGATGCGGCCTTGCACGCGTTGCCGCGGCAGTGCGTCGAACGCGAGCTGCACGGCCTGGCCGACGCTCAGGCCGCGCCGGTCCGGTTCCAGCGCCCAGGCGCGGATCTCCATGCCGCCGCCGCGACCGACCACTTCGCCGGCCTTGCTGCCGGGCATGGCCGAGCTGCCTTCGTCGATGCGGCCGCCGATCCAGTTGTTGTTGAAACCGTGCAGGACGATGCCGTCGCGTTCGGCGCGCACTTCCGACTGACGCAGCAGCGCCGCGTAGTACTCGCGCTGCACGATCAGCTTGTCGACTTCCAGCTTGGCGTCCTGGTGGCGGCGGGCGACGGCGGCGCGCGCGGCGGCGAACTGCTCGCGCTTGAGGGTGAGCTCGCGCGTGGTCTTGTCGAGTTCGCCCTGATGGCGGTCGTAGTCGAGCTGCGAGATCAGCCCGCGCGGAATCGCCGCCTCGATCTTGGCCGTGGCCAACGCGGCCTCGGCATCGGCGAGCGCGACTTCGGCGTCGACCGCCTTGACCTCGAGTTCCGCCAGTTCCTTGGCGGCCTTGGCGCGGGCTTGTTCGATCTTGGCGTCGAGGTCGGGAATCTGGGTGCCGGCCTGGCCCGGATCGATGCGCAGCACCACATCGCCGGCCTTGACCGCCTGGCCTTCGGCGACGAAGTAGCGGATCGCCACCGGCGCGGTATTGGATTGCGGGGTGTAGATAGGCTGCGCGCCGACCGAGCGCACTTCGCCGGTCAGCACTATCGCGGTCGCCGGCAGCGCCATCAGCGATACGGCCAACCCGGCCAGGATCAGCGGCCAGCGTGGGCGGTGCAGGGCAGGGCGCATCTCAGGCGGCCGAGTCATGGTCGACCTTGCCGTCGTGCAGGCGCACCTCGCGCGGCGCGCGCGCGGCGAGGTCGCGGTCGTGGGTCACCAGCACCACGGTCTGGCCGCCGCCGTGCACTTCCTCGATCAGGTCGAGCACGTCGGCGGCGCTTTTCGAATCCAGGTTGCCGGTGGGTTCGTCGGCGAGCAGCAGGGCCGGGCGCAGCAACAGCGCACGCGCGATCGCCGCGCGCTGCTGCTGGCCGCCGGACAGTTCGCTCGGCCGATGCTCGCTGCGTTCGCCCAGGCCGACGCGCGCGAGCAACTCGCGCGCGCGCTCGACGCTGCCGGGCGGCGGCTCGCGATTGAAGCGCAGCGGCAGCAACACGTTCTCCATCACGCTCAGGCGCGGCAGCAGATGGAAGCTCTGGAACACGAAGCCGATGCGGCGGTTGCGGATGTCGCTGGCGGCCTCGTCGTCGAGCGCGGCGACGTCGCGGCCTTCGATCAGATAGCGCCCGCGCGTGGGCCGGTCGAGGCAGCCGAGGATGTTGAGCAGACTGGATTTGCCCGAGCCCGAGGCACCGGTGATGGCGACGAATTCGCCCGCTGCGATTTTCAGATCCACGCCGGCCAAGGCATTGACCGCCTGTCCATTCATCTCGTAGCGACGATGGACCGCATCCAGTTCGATCATCGGGACAGGCCAGGCCAGAAGGGGAAGGCGATGCAGCGGCGACCGCGCGAGCGTGTGCCCGCGCTACGGAGAACGACCCGGCACTCGCCGGCAACGTTCCCCGACGCGGCCTTCGGGCCGATCGGATGAGGCATGCAGCGTGCGCGGCGAAGACCGATCCCCGGCCGTAACCATCGCGATCAATCTACCTTAACCCGGGGGCGCCGCGACAATGTGTCTTGTGCAGCATTGCACCCGGATGCAGTGCAGCATGTTTTTCTGTGAACCCGTGCAGTAAACGCTGCCCGCGCGAAGACTAGCTTAGGCGCATCGCCACCGCCGGACGCAGGGCGTGGGCGTTGCGCGCTAACGACACGATCGTCATCCAGACCTCGTCGCCCTCGCGCGTCGGCATCACCCGATTCGGACCTGGAGTTCCCTGATGGGGGCCGCCAGGATAAGGTCGAAGCCGATATCCACCCGGTCGCTGCGTTCGCGATCGGTTCCGCTCACGGCGCGATCTTCTTCGACGCCCACCACAGGGAATCCACATGCTCCGCAAACTAACGGTATGTCTGCTCGTCGTCCTGTTGGTGGGTTGCCTGCCCCCGCGCCTCGATCCGACCATGGTCTCGGCGCCGCAAAGCGATTCCTCGGTCGACAGCAAGGGCTGAACCGTACAGCAGCGGGCGGGCCGAATTAAGCCCGAGTTCAACGCATCGGGCCGAAGCTGAGACCCTAAAACCAGGGGGTCTGACATGATCCGCAAGCTCATCGTTCCGCTCATCGCCGCCGGCCTGCTGGCCGGTTGCGTGTCCGACTACGCCTATCGTGGCGGCGGGGGCGCCGGCTCGTATTACTACGGCCGCCCCAGCGTCGACTACGGCTACTACGGCCAGAACTACGGGTATGGCTATTACCCGTACGGCGATGCCTATCGCTATCGCAACTACGGTTACCCCGGCTACTACGGCGGCGGTTACGGCTATGGCTACCCGGGTTACTACCCGCAGCCCTACCCGCGCTATTACTACCCGAACCACCGCCCGCACCGTCCGCCGGGCCACCGCCCGCCCCAGACCAACCAGCCCTCGCGCGGCATTCCGTGGCGCGATGCGCATCCGGTCGGCGGCGGCGCCTGGGCGCCGAACAACCCCGGTGCGGTCTCGCAGCCGCGCAGCATGCCGCAGCCCCGGGCCATGCAGCAGCCCCGTCCCATGCAGGACGTGATGCGTCCGCGCGCTGACGCGCCCCCCTCGACCCGCCGCGACGGCGGCCGGGCCTGGAAGGACGTCGAACGCTGAACGGAATCTAGCCGATGTGAAGGTCGGCCCGGCAAGACGCTGGATTTGGAATGGCGAGCACTTGCGTTCAGGCGGAAGTGACAGCAATCTACCGCTACTGACCGCTTACGTCGTATTTGGACGTTTTCGGTAAGCAAGGCTTCTATGTCGGCGCCTGGCGAGGAATCACGGATCCCCCCTGTTCCGTCCTTGTCAGGCGTCGGCGCCCATTCCCCCGGATCCCGGGGAAACACGAAAGGCGCGCGTATCCACGCGCGCCTTTTCGTTTTCAATCAATGAGTTGGTCGTCCTGCCGGCGAATGCCGCGGCGACGCGTCCGAAGGCGGTCGGCCCTGCCGGTGCCGATGCAGGGCCCAAACGACGGACAATAAAAAGGGGCCGAATGTCCCCCGACATTCGGCCCCCCAGCTTCCCCCGCGAGCGCTTGGCCAGCCCCTGTTCCAATTCCAGCCGGCGTCGAGCGCCTGCCCCGCAAGGTGCACTAAGTACCCAAGCATGAAGTGTGCCAAGCCCGGGTGAAGGCGGTCGGCCCGCCGTCTGGCCTAAAATCTGCGTCCTGAGCGTCGCTTCCGACGACGGTGCGACCGTGGTGTCTTGAACCAATGAACGAATCCTTCTTCCAATACGACGTGATCGTGGTCGGCGGCGGCCACGCCGGCACCGAGGCCGCGCTGGCGTCGGCGCGCGCCGGAGCGCGCACTCTGCTGCTGACCCATTCGGTCGAAACGGTCGGGGCGATGAGCTGCAACCCGGCGATCGGCGGCATCGGCAAGGGCCATCTGGTCAAGGAGATCGATGCCCTCGGCGGGATCATGGCGCGTGCGGCCGACGCCGCCGGCATCCAGTGGCGCCGGCTCAACGCCAGCAAGGGCCCGGCAGTGCGGGCCACGCGCTGTCAGGCGGACCGTTCGCTGTATCGCAGCTTCATCCGCCGCGCGGTCGAGGCCCAGCCGAACCTGACCCTGTTCCAGGCCGCGGTCGACGACATCCAGTTCGACGCCGGCCGCGTCACCGGCGTGCTCACCCAGACCGGCCTGCGCTTCGTCGCGCCGGCGGTGGTGCTGACCGCCGGCACCTTCCTCGCCGGCAAGGTCCATGTCGGGCAGACGACTTACGCCGCCGGCCGCGCCGGCGACCCGCCGGCGATCGCCCTGGCCGCGCGCCTGCGCGAAGGCCCGTTCGTGGTCGACCGGCTCAAGACCGGCACGCCGCCGCGCATCGACGGTCGCAGCCTCGACTACTCGGTCATGGAAGAACAGCCGGGCGACGATCCGCGTCCGGTGATGTCCTTCCTGGGCACGCAGGCCGACCATCCGCGTCAGGTGTCGTGCTGGATCACCCACACCTCCGAGCGCACCCACGAGATCATCCGCAGCGCCCTCGACCGCTCGCCGCTGTACACCGGCCAGATCGAAGGCATCGGCCCGCGCTATTGCCCCTCGATCGAGGACAAGGTGGTGCGCTTCGCCGAGAAGGCCAGCCATCAGATCTTCGTCGAGCCCGAAGGCCTGGACGTGGCCGAGATCTACCCGAACGGCATCTCGACCTCGCTGCCGTTCGACGTCCAGCTCGACCTGGTGCGCAGCATCCGCGGCTTCGAGCGCGCCCACATCACCCGCGCCGGCTATGCGATCGAGTACGACTTCTTCGACCCGCGCGGGCTCAAGTCGACTCTGGAGACCAAGGCGGTCGCCGGCCTGTTCTTCGCCGGCCAGATCAACGGCACCACCGGTTATGAGGAGGCTGCTGCGCAGGGCCTGCTGGCCGGCGTCAACGCCGCGCGTTTCGTCGCCGGCCACGAGGGCTGGAGCCCGCGCCGCGATGAGGCCTACATCGGTGTGCTGGTCGACGACCTGATCACCCACGGCACCAGCGAGCCCTATCGCATGTTCACCTCGCGCGCCGAGTACCGGCTGCAGTTGCGCGAGGACAACGCCGACCTGCGCCTGACCGAGACCGGTCGAGGGTTCGGCCTGGTCGACGAATCGCGCTGGGCCGCGTTCGCGCGCAAGCGCGAGGCGATCGAGCGCGAGAGCGCGCGCTTGGCCTCGGTATGGGCGGCGCCGAACAACGCGCTCGGCCGCGAGATCGCGCAGACGCTCGGCATCGAGGTCAGCCGCGAAAGCAGCGCGCGCGATCTGCTCAAGCGTCCGGAAATCAACTACGCCCAACTCATGAGCGTGCCCTCGCTGGGCCCGGCGGTGGCCGAGGCCGAGGTCGCCGAGCAGGTCGAGATCGGGGTCAAGTACGCCGGTTATCTGGACCGTCAGCGCGACGAGATCGAGCGCCAGCAGCGCAACGAGAGCACGCCGATCCCGGGCGAATTCGACTACGCCACGGTGCGTGGCCTGTCGGCGGAAGCGCAGCAGAAGCTGGAGCGCGTGCGCCCGCAGACTGTGGGCCAGGCGCAGCGTATCCCCGGCATGACCCCCGCGGCGATCTCGCTGCTGTTGGTGCACCTGACGCGCGCGCGGCGTGCACGGGTGGCTTGAAAGCAGGGATTGGGGATTTGCGATTCGCCAGGGCAAAAGCTTGAGTGGCGAGAGGGTCGCATGCGTCCGCTGCTCGCGAGGTTCTCGCGAGCTCGAGTAAATCCCCCGGCGCAGCTAGCGCCGTTGTCCGCTGAACGACGTAGGCGCCAGCCCTCTTCTGCGAAGGGGGCGATGTGATTCGCTTGGTCGGGGACTCGGGGACTCGGGGACTCGGGGAATCGGGAATCGGGAATCGGGAATCGGGAATCGGGAATCGGGAATCGGGAATCGGGAATCGGGAATCGGGAATCGGGAATCGGGAATCGGGAATCGGGAATCGGGGTTCCGGATTCGCGGTGGAGCCTGATATCGGAAGCTCGCTGTTGCCGTTCCCCCCTTTGAAAAAGGGGGGTAGGGGGGATTTGCCGTTGCTTCTGCCTTCCGTGCTGCCGCTCAATACAGCTTGCGTTCGCTCTTCGCCGGCGGCGACCACTGGTACAGCCAGGTTTCGCTGAGTGCGCCGCTGGCGTCTTTCAAGAACAGGCGCATGTCGATCTGTTCGGTCGAATCGCCCTGCGGCACGGCGTCGAACATCACCCGGTAGCCACCGATCTCGTGCAGCGGCCGGCACGATACGGTTTCGAGTTTGCCGCGGCCGATCTGCAACACCGGTTCGACGGTCGCATTGCGCTTGGCCAGTTCGGCCAGTGGGCCACCGGCGAAGTCGACGGCGAAGCGCGAGGAGAAATAATCGCGCTTGAAGCCGATGCGGCCGCCCAGGCCGGTGCGGGTGGCCACGCAGTGAGCGAGCTTCGGCGTCGCCGGCGGCATCGCGCCCCAGTACAGGCGATAGCCGAACAGCAGTTCCTGCCCGGGCTGCGGCTTGGCGCGCGGGTTCCAGAACGCGACGATGTTGTCGAAGGACTCGTCGACGGTCGGGATTTCCACCAACTGCACCGAGCCCGCGCCCCAGCCTTGCTTGGGTTCGACCCACAGGCAGGGACGCTTCTCGTAGAACACGCCGTCGTCCTGGTAGTGATCGAAGTTGCGGTCGCGCTGCAGCAGGCCGAAGCCGCGCGGATTTTCGTCGGCGAACATGTTGAAACGCAGTTGCGCCGGGTTGCACAGCGGGCGCCAGATCCATTCGCCGCTGCCGGTCCACATCGCCAGGCCGTCGGTGTCGTGGATCTCCGGACGCCAGTCCCAGTCCATGCGGCGGTCGTTCTCGCCGACCTGGTACATGCTCGTGCACGGGCCGAGGCCCATGCGTTCGATGGTCTTGCGCGGGTACAGCGCGCAATCGATGTCCATCAACAGCACATCGCCGGGAGTGATCGCGAAGCGGTAGGCGCCGGCGATGCTCGGCGAATCGAGCAGCGCATACACCACCAAAGTGTCCGACTGCGGGTTCGGGCGTTCCAGCCAGTAGGCGGTGAAATCCGGGAACTCCTCGGCGCGGCCGGTGCCGGTGTCGATGGCCAGGCCGCGCGCCGACTGGCCGTACTGGCCTTCGCCGCCGACCGCGCGGAAATAGCTCGCGCCGAGGAAGGCGGCGAAGTCGCGCTCGGGGTCTTTGCGGGTGTTGAGGCGGAAGCCGGCGAAACCCAGGTCGGCCGGCAGCGGCTTGCCGTCCAGGCCGCTGCGGGCGCGGTCGAACATCGCCGGGTCGTAGACGATCTCGCGGGCCTGGCCGCCGTCGACTTCGTACATGCGCACGGCCGATTTGAAAAACAGCCCGAGATGGAAGAACTGCCCCAGGAAACGGGTGTCGTCCTGCGCCCACAGGGCGTGGTCGCGGAGGAAGCGGATCGACTGGTACTGGTCCCAGTTCATCGCTTCCACCGCCGGGGGCAAGGTGGTGCTGCGCGGTGCGTAGGCGCGTTCGGCGAGCGCGCGGGCCTGGCCCTTGAGCGCGGCGAAATCGAAGGGCTGGGCCGGGCCGAGCTTGGTCGCGCCGGGCGCGGCCCAGGCGAGCGCCGGCAAGGGCAAACCGAGGGTGGCCAGGGTGCCGGCCGCGGATTTGAGGAACTGGCGTCGGATCATTGGGGGAAGGCGACGTCGTGGCAACAGGACTGAACATGCTAGCCAATAGCGGCGTGGCGTTGGTTATGCCGGCGTTGAGGGGCCCGATCGCCATGGAGGCAGGCCAGCCGCCTTTCGGCTGCCTTTCCCGCCCAGGGGCGAGGGGGCGGAGAGGGCAGCACAGCCGGCGTCGCCAGGGCTTTCGTCGCCCGGCCACGCGCGCCGAAAACCGCCCGCCGCCGAAGCCTCTTAGAATATCGCCATGCTTCGACTCACCGACCTCCGATTGCCGCTGGACCACCCGGCCAGCGCGCTCACCGACGCCATCCTTGCCCGCCTCGGCATCGCCGCGGACGAACTGACCGCCTACACCATCGCCAAGCGCAGCTACGACGCGCGCAAGCGCGGCGGCATCGTGCTGATCTATTCGATCGACGTGGACACGCCGCGCGAGGCCGAGATCCTGCAGCGCCTGCAGGCCGCCGAAACCGCAGCGCTGGCGCAGGATGCGAAGAAGGGCGCGGGCGACGCCGGCAAGGTGCTGCCGACCCCCGACACCGACTACAAGTTCGTCGCCCGCGCGCCGGACGCGCTGCCGCTGCGGCCGATCGTGATCGGCATGGGCCCCTGCGGCCTGTTCGCCGGCCTGATCCTGGCGCAGATGGGCTTCCGCCCGATCATCCTGGAACGCGGCAAGACGGTGCGCGAGCGCACCGTCGACACCTTCGGCCTGTGGCGCAAGCGCGTGCTCAATCCCGAGTCGAACGTGCAGTTCGGCGAGGGCGGCGCCGGCACCTTCTCCGACGGCAAGCTCTACAGCCAGATCAGCGACAAGCTGCATCACGGCCGCAAGGTGTTGACCGAGTTCGTCAAGGCCGGCGCGCCGGAGGAAATCCTCTACGTCAGCAAGCCGCATATCGGCACTTTCCGCCTGGTCTCGATGGTCGAGAACATGCGCGAGACCATCGAATCGCTCGGCGGCGAGATCCGCTTCTCGCAGCGCGTCGAAGACGTGTCGATCGAAGACGGGCAGTTGCGCGGCGTGACCCTCGCCGACGGCGGCGAGTTGCGCGCCGACCATGTCGTGTTCGCGGTCGGCCACAGCGCGCGCGACACCTTCGCGATGCTGCACGAGCGCGGCGTGTTCATGGAGGCCAAGCCGTTCTCGATCGGTTTCCGCATCGAGCACCCGCAATCGCTGATCGACCGCGCCCGTTTCGGGCCGCAGGCCGGCCACGAGATTCTCGGCGCGGCCGACTACAAGCTGGTGCATCACTGCCGCAACGGCCGTTCGGTCTACAGCTTCTGCATGTGCCCCGGCGGCACCGTGGTCGCGGCGGCGAGCGAACCCGGGCGCGTGGTCACCAACGGCATGAGCCAGTACTCGCGCAACGAACGCAATGCCAATGCCGCGATCGTGGTCGGCATCACCCCCGAGGACTACAAGGCCTACGACGCCAGCGGCAGTCCGCTCGCCGGCATCGCCCTGCAGCGGCACTGGGAGGCGCAGGCCTTCACCCTGGGCGGCGGCGAATACGAAGCGCCGGGCCAGACGGTCGGCGATTTCCTCGCCGGGCGACCCTCGACCGCGCTCGGCGCGGTGCAGCCTTCGTACACGCCGGGCGTACGACTCAGCGACCTCAGTGCGTCGTTGCCCGACTACGCGATCGCGGCGATCCGCGAAGCCTTGCCGGCCTTCGACAAGCAGCTCAAGGGCTTCGCCATGCCCGATGCGATGTTGACCGGCGTGGAGACGCGCACGTCGTCGCCGGTGCGCATCACGCGCGGCCCGGACGGCCACAGCCTCAACACCCGCGGCCTGTTCCCGGCCGGCGAAGGCGCGGGCTATGCAGGCGGCATCCTGTCGGCGGCGGTGGACGGCATCAAGACCGCCGAAGCGGTGGCGATGAGCATCATGGCCGGCCTCGGCCGCGCCTGAGACGCGTGTCTTCCAGCCGCGGGCGAGACGGTGGTTGGTTTGTCCGGCGATTCCCCAACCATCATCCCCGCGAAGGCGAGCTCCAGAGACTTCAGCGCAATGCCTCGGTGAAGCCCTGGGTGTTCGGCTCCGCCGAAGTAAAGCGGAGCCAGCCTATGCGGGAACGACGGTAGGTAGGTTTCTAGGCAATTCTCCCAGCCCATCATTCCCGCGAAGGCGGGCCTCCCCGGCCCTATCCCCCGATTGCGCAAGCCATGTGCGCAATCGGTCGACCGCGCCCGGCGGGCCCCGGCCATGCCGAATGGCAGGGGGCAGGGCGGACGCGATGGGTAGGATGCGGAATCCTGTCCGTGTTCGCGTCGCCGGAGTCTTCCATGGTTCGTCCGATCCACGCCGTCCTGCCCCTGCTGATCGCCGCGGCCCTGCCGTTCTTCAACGCGGGCGCCCAGACCGCCGCACCGCGCGACCTGCCTTATCCGGGCACCTTGCAACTCGACGTCGATGCGACCGACCTGGCGCGGCGCGTGCTGCACGTGCGGCAACGCATTCCGGTGCAGCCGGGCGCGCTGACCTTGCTGTTTCCGCAGTGGATCCAGGGCAACCACTCGCCGACCGGACCGATCGACAAGCTCGCCGGTCTGCGCCTGCGCGGCAACGGCCAGACCATCGCCTGGCAGCGCGATCCGCTCGACGTCTATGCCTTCAAGCTGGTCGTGCCCGAGGGCGTGAGCGAGCTGGAGGCGAGCTTCGACATGCTCACCCCCACCGGCGGCAACCAGGGCCGGGTGGTGATGACCGCCGACATGCTCAACGTGCAATGGAACCAGGTCGCGCTGTATCCGGCCGGGTATTACGCGCGCGGCATCCAGATCGTGCCGAGCCTGAAACTGCCGGCCGGTTGGCAGGCGGGCACCGCGCTCGAGCTCGAATCGCGCCAGGGCGACAGTCTGCGTTACCGCGCGGTGCCGTTCGATACGTTGCTCGATTCGCCGGTTTTCGCCGGGCGCCATTTCAAGCAGATCGATCTCGCTCCCGATGCGAAGACGCCGGTGCGCCTGAACGTGGTCGCCGATGCGGCCAAGTACCTGGAAGCCAAGCCCGAGCAGATCAAGCTGCATCGCGAGCTGGTCAGCCAGGCGTTCAAATTGTTCGGCTCGCGTCCGTTCGACCGCTACGATTTCCTGTTCTCACTGTCGGGCCAGATGAGCGGCATCGGCCTGGAGCATCACCGCTCCAGCGAGAACGGCCTCGACGTCGACTACTTCACCGGCTGGGACGGCGGCAGCGCCATCAGCCGCGATCTGCTCGCGCACGAATTCGCCCACTCCTGGAACGGCAAGTACCGTCGCCCGGGCGGTATCGCCGCGCCCAACTTCAACGTTCCGCTCAGCGACAGCCTGCTTTGGGTCTACGAAGGCCAGACCCAGTACTGGGGTTACGTGCTGACCGCGCGCTCGGGGCTGTGGAAGCCGGAACTCGCGCGCGAAGCGCTGGCGCAGGTCGCCGCGCGCTACAGCCACGACCGTCCGGGCCTGGCCTGGCGCGCCTTGCAGGACACGACCTACGACCCGGTCATCGCCCAGCGCCGGCCCAAGTCGTATACCAGCTATCAGCTCAGCGAGGATTACTACCAGGGCGGGCAACTGGTGTGGCTGGCGGTCGACGCCAAGCTGCGCGCGCTCAGCGGCGACAAGCGTTCGCTCGACGACTTCGCCCGCGCCTTCTTCGCCGGCGAGAACGGCGACTACCAGGTCAGGCCCTACGAGTTCGAGGACGTGGTCGCCGCGCTCAACGGCGTTGCCGCCTTCGACTGGGCCGCGTTCCTGCGCGAGCGCGTCGACGGCAATGCGCCGCCGGTCGACGGTCTGGCCGCGAGCGGTTGGAAGCTGGTGTTCACCGACACGCCCGGCGAGTTCCAGAAACTTGCCGAGGGCGAACGCAAGGCCGTCGATCTCACTTATTCGCTCGGCATGAGCGTGTCGAGCGGAGATTCCTCGGTGGTCAGCGTACGTTGGGACGGCCCCGCCTTCGACGCCGGCATCGCCCCGGGCAACAGCGTGCTCGCGGTCAACGGTTATGCGAGCAGCGGCGAGCGGCTCAAGGACGCGGTCACCGCGGCCAAGGACAGTCAGCACCCGATCGAGTTGCTGATCAAGAACGGCGATGCCATCAAGACCGTGCGCATCGACTACCGCGAAGGCTTGAAGTACCCGAAGCTGGAACGCATCGACGGCACGCCGGATCGGCTGTCGAAGATCTACGCGCCGAGGTAGGGCGATACTTCGGCATCGTCGACGTTCAGGAGGAGACCCAAACCATGTACGGATTGATCGGCAAGATGAAAGCCGCCGCCGGCCAGCGCGATGCCCTGATCGCTATCCTGCTCGACGGCATCGACGCCATGCCCGGCTGCCTCAGCTACGTCGTCGCGCGCGACCCCAAGGACGCCGACGCGATCTGGATCAGCGAAGCCTGGGACAGCCAGGACAGCCATCGCGCTTCGTTGGCCTTGCCGTCGGTGCAAGCCGCGATCGCGAAGGCGAAACCGATCATCGCCAGTTTCGACGAATACCACGAGACCGAGCCGGTCGGCGGCCACGGCCTGGGCGGCGGCTGAAGCCGGTCAGTCCGTGGCCTGCGACGGTGGCGGCGTTTCCGCTGCCGCGCGCCGTCGCCACAACATGCTGCGCAGCACGCCGTCGCGGCGGATCAGGCCGTGGTACAGCGCCGCCGTGCCGTGCATCAGGATCAAGCCGAACAGCGAATACGCCAGCACCCGATGCAGCCAGCGCAGGCGGGCGAACCAGTCGGCGTCGAACGGCGCGATCGCCGGCAGGCGCAGGCTGTCGCTCAGCATGACCGGATAACCACCGGCCGAGAGCATCGCCCAGCCGACCAGCGGCAAGGCCAGCATCAGCGCGTACAGCAGCCAATGCGAAGTCTGCGCGGCGATGCGTTGCAACGCCGGAAGATCGGCCGGCAACGGCGGCGGCGCGCGCCACAGGCGCAGGATCAAACGCAGCGTCGCCAGCACCAGGATCGCCGCGCCGAGCGGCTTGTGCAGCGCCAGCAACCAACTGTGCCGCGCCGAGACGCTGGCGACCATGCCCACGCCGACGAACAACATGGTCAGGACCATCGCCGCCATCAGCCAATGCAGCACGCGGGCGGGCCACCAGAACAATTCGGTATCGCGATTCATGGCGCTCGCTCCTGTGCGTGAGCGGTGGCGCCGCCGGCCTGCTCGGCGGTGCGGCGACGATAGGATTCGGCATAGGCCGACGAGCGCGCCGGCAGCAGCGGGTCGTCGGACGCGGCGATGCCCGCCGGCAGGATCAGCGGATCGAAGTTGATGTCGCGGCACGCGCCGTGGTCTTGCGATTCGCTGCGTTCGATCACCACCGTGCCGGCGTCGATCTCGACACGATCCTGCGGCCAGATCCGGGTCGCATCGGCGGTCGGGTCGCCGGCCTGGCCCAGGGTCACCAACAGGCGCCAACGCAGCGGGCCTTGCGCCAAGCGTCGGCTCAACTCGCCGTCGAGGTAATCCTGCGGTGGCGGCACGGGCGCGTTGCCCGCAGGGCGGTTGTCGGCGGCGACGCGCCAGCGCACCGCCTGGCGCGTGCCGGCGGCATCGATGAAGTAGAACGCGTTGAGGCCGTAGTAGCTTTCGGTGGCGTAGCTCGCCGACGGCTTGTGGTTCTTGGCCCAGGCGCGGAAGGCCGCGGTTTCCGGATGCGCGGCGAAGAACGCGGCCTGCTTGGCCGGGTCGGGCTTGCCGGTGGCGGGATCGGGCCGGCCCGCCGCCAGTTGCTCGTAGAACGCCTGCGGCGTGGCGACCGGAAACACTGGCATGCTGTTCATGCCGGTGCGCCACTGCTGGCCGTCGGCCTGGGTCAGGCGCAGGGCGAGGCTGCGGATGGGCACACCGAAATCCGGCGCATGCGGGTTGCCGCCGGGAATCGCGAAGCGGCCGACCAGGGGCGTGCGGCCGGGCGCGAACAAGGCCGCCTTCGAATACCGGGCGGCGCTGCCGTTGCTGTCGAAATGGCCGATCACACAGACGCCCTTGGCGTGGTTGCGGCGATAGCCCGGATGCAGGCCGCCGTTGACCTGCAGGCGGTCGACGATGCGTTGCGGGGTGAGCCGGTGCGGGTCGAGCCAACCGCCGACATAGCCGAACGCGGCGGCGACGCCGGTCACGGCGGCGGCGATCAGGGTCCAGCGTGCGAGCGGGAAGGGCGGTCGACGGGGGCGGTCGGACGGGTCGGGCGGTGGCGTGGGCGAGGACATGCGGGCGCTCGGGTTGGGGAGGCGGGGCGGGGTTCTCTGGGTACGACGCGCGCCGGCGGGGTTTATTCCCTGGGGCGCGGAATAAACTGCGGCCAGCGGCGTCCCATTTAGAGATTCCCCGACCTGCCTCCACGGACCGCCCATGCCCGCCAGCGACATCGACAGCGCCCTGCGCGAACAACTGCCCTCGCTGCGGCGGTTCGCGCGCTGGCTCGCCCGCGATCCGCATGCCGCCGACGACCTGGTCCAGGCCGCGCTGGAACGGGCGATTTCCGCTTGGAGCAAACGCCGCGATGCGCAGGCGTTGCGGCCGTGGCTGTTCGCGATCGTGTACCGCCAATTCCTCGACGGCCAACGCCGCTCGCAACGTTATGCCGGTCTGTTGTCGCGGCTCGGCATCTCCCACGACAGCCAACCCTCGGCCGAGCGCGAAGTCCTCGCGCGTTCTACACTGGAAGCGATGCAGCGCCTGCCGGTCGAACAACGCAGCCTGCTGTTGTGGGTTTCGGTCGAGGGACTCAGCTACCAGGAAGTCGCCGACATTCTGCAGGTGCCCATCGGCACGGTCATGTCGCGTTTGTCGCGCGCACGCGACGCTCTGCGCCGGCTCAGCGACGGCGAAATCCCGGCGTCGCCGCTGAGATTGTTGAAGACGCCTGCCGCAACGAAGTCGACCCCATGATCACCACGCCGAGCGAGTACGAAATCCACGCCTATGTCGACGGCCTGCTCGACGGCGAGCGCCGCGCCGCGTTCGAGGCCTGGCTTGCGCAGCATCCCGAACGCGCCGCCGAGATCCAGGCCTGGCAGCGCGATGCGCAACTGCTGCGCGCGGCGCTGGCCGGCGAAACCGTGGCGGCGCCGGCCGGGCCCGATCCGGCGCGCCTGGACCCCATGCGCCTGCGTGCCGGCCTCGCGCGTCGGCGCAACGCGCGCTACGCGATGGCCGCGGCGGTGCTGTTGAGTCTCGGCGTCGGCGGCATCGGCGGATGGCAGGCGCGCGACTGGCGCGGCACCGCGCCGGCGGCGGCGGCGATGGCGCCGATGGGCGATGCGATCCAGGCGCACCGTTTGTTCGCCTCGCGCCACGATCTGCGGCCCGATCGGGCGGCGCGCGGCGGCGACCTGCAAGGCTGGCTCGATACGAATTTCCGCGAACCGATGCGCCTGCCCGATCTGAGCGGGGCGGGGTTCCGCCAGGTTGGCGCACGCCTGCTTGCGACTGAACAGGGCGCGGCCGCCCTGGTCGTCTACGAAGACGCCGGCGGTAACGCAATCAGCTTCTATATCCGGCCGCCGGGCCCGCGCCGCCACCTGCTGCCGCGCGGCGACCGCCGCGACGGCGACTTGCTCACACAGTACTGGTCGCGCGGGGGGTACAACTATGCGATGGTGAGCAGCGGGGAATCGGCGGATGTTGTCAGGCGCGCGCTGGATGGCGCGATCTGACAGAACTCAGGAAAGGCCATGACGATGATCTCTACGGATATGCAGGAAACGCGCAACGCGTTCGGAACGTTTCTACGCTCGTTGGCGGAAGGCATGGCGACGCAGCAGGACTGGCGCCGCTTCACGATCGCGCACTATCACGATCCCACTCTGGAAGCGGCGCGGATCGAACTGGTCCGCGCCTCGCAGCACGAATCGGAAATGCCGACCGAGTCGTCGAAGGTGCAGGACCTGGCGAGCGAGATCGATCGCCGCTTCAGCAGCTGAAAAACCATAAGCCTTCGCCATAAGCCGTCGCCATAAGTCTTCATCGGTGCGATGAAGGTCGTACGTCAAGCAGGTTCGCGCAACAAAAAAGCCCCGCATGCGGGGCTTTTTGTTTTCATGCCGGCGAGCTTCAGGCCGCTTGCACGATCCGCAAGGGATTGCGGTATTCCTTCAGCAACTCGGCCTCGCGCTCCTTGGCCTTGTGCAGGTGCGCTTCCTTGACGTGGCCGTAGCCGCGGATGTGCTCGGGGACGCTGGCGATCTCGGCGGCCAGATCGACGTTGCCGCCGTCCAGGGTCGCCAGCAGGCCGGTCACGGTCTGCTCGTAGTCGGCGATCAGCTGGCGCTCCATCTTGCGCTCTTCGGTGTAACCGAAGATGTCGAGCTTGCTGCCGCGCAGCTTGCGCAACTTCGCCATCCACTTGAACGCGGTGAACACCCAGGGGCCGAATTCCTGCTTGATCAGACGGCCCTGGTCGTCCTTCTTGGCCAGCAACGGCGGGGCGAGGTGGAACTTGAGCTTGTAGTCGCCGTCGAACTGCTGCTCCAGCTTGCGCTGGAAATCGCCGCTGGTGTACAGGCGCGCCACTTCGTACTCGTCCTTGTAGGCCATCAGCTTGAACGAATAACGCGCGACTGCCTCGGCCAGATCGGTCGAGCCCGGCGCCTTGGCCTGCTCGGCTGCGCGCACCTTGGCGACGAAGTCGGCGTAACGCTTGGCGTAGTTCGCGTCCTGGTATTCGGTGAGGAAGGCGATGCGGCGCGAGATCAGTTCGTCGAGCGAACGCGACAGGCGCAGGTCGTCGAGCGGCAGGAAGGCGACGTTGTCGCTGTCGGCGTTCGCAGGCACATGCCGCAGTTCGTCTTCGTTGCGGGTCGCGCGCGGGGCCGAGGTCGCGCCCCATTCGTTGCCTTCCCATTCGCCCGGCGCCAGGTGCGGCAGGGCGTGCGGCGTCGCTTCGGCGGCGGTCGGCGCGTTGCGCACCAAGCCGGCGGCCTCGGCGACCGCCTTCGGGTCGATCGCGGCCAGGCGGCCCCAGGCGAACGCGGTCTTGTTCATCTCGATCGCGGCGCCGTTGAGCTCGACCGCGCGCATCAGCGCATCGAACGAGATCGGCACCAGCGCGCGCTGCCAGGCGTAGCCGAGGATGAACAGATTAGTCGCGATAGCGTCGCCGAGCAGCGCGGTGGCGAGCTGAGTGGCGTCGACCAGCAGCGGCTCTTCGCCGCCCAGCGCCTGGCGCACCGCGGCGACGATGTCGGCGGCGGGGAACTGCATGTCCGGTCGGGTGGTGAAGGTGCCCGGCATCGCTTCGTAGGTGTTGAGCACGACCGCGCTGCGGCCGGCGCGCACCTTCGACAGCGCCCAGTAGTCGTTGACCACGACCATGTCGCAGCCCAGCACCAGGTCGGCTTCGCCCGCGGCGATGCGCACGGCGTGGATGTCGGCCGGAGTCTTGGCGATGCGGATGTGGGTGGTGACCGCGCCGCCCTTCTGGGCCAGACCGGTCTGGTCGAGCACGCTCGCGCCCTTGCCTTCCAGATGGCCGGCCATGCCGAGCAGGGCGCCGATCGTCACCACGCCGGTGCCGCCGACGCCGGTGATGAGGATGTTCCAGGGCGTGTCGAGCGCCGGCAACTGCGGCGCCGGCAGGTTCTGCAGGCGGTCCTTGGCCGAGGAGCCTTTCTTCTTCTTGAGTCCGCCGCCTTCGACGGTGACGAAGCTCGGGCAGAAGCCGTTGACGCAGGAATAGTCCTTGTTGCAGTTCGACTGGTCGATCTCGCGCTTGCGGCCGAACTCGGTTTCCTTCGGCAGCACCGAGACGCAGAACGACTTCTTGCCGCAGTCGCCGCAGCCTTCGCAGACCAGGGTGTTGACCATCACGCGCTTCTGCGGGTCGACCATCTTGCCGCGCTTGCGGCGGCGGCGCTTCTCGGTCGCGCAGGTCTGGTCGAAGATCAGCACGCTGGTGCCCTTGACCTCGCGCAGGCGCTTTTGCACCGCGTCGAGTTCCTTGCGGTCATGGAACTCCATGTCGCTGGGGAAGATCTCGCGCTTGTTCCACTTGGCGATGTCGTCCGACAGCAGGACGATGGTGTGCACGCCTTCCGAACGCACCTGGTGGGCGATCTGCGGCACCGACAGGGTGCCGTCGACGGGCTGGCCGCCGGTCATCGCGACCGCGTCGTTGTAGAGGATCTTGTAGGTGATGTTGACGCCGGTGGCGACCGACTGGCGGATCGCCAGAGAGCCGCTGTGGAAATAGGTGCCGTCGCCGAGGTTCTGGAACACGTGTTCGGTGTCGGTGAATGCCGATTGGCCCGACCAGGTCACGCCTTCGCCGCCCATGTGGGTGAAGGTGTTGGTGTCGCGGTCCATCCAGGTGACCATGTAGTGGCAGCCGATGCCGCCGAGCGCGCGCGAGCCCTCCGGCACCACGGTCGAGGTGTTGTGCGGGCAGCCCGAGCAGTAATGCGGCACGCGCGGGAACGAGGCGCGCGGCAGGGCGAGTTCGCTTTCCTTCTCGGCCATCCAGCGCAGCACGTTCTCCATGTGCTCGGAGTTGTGGAAGCGCTGGATGCGGCGCGCGATCACGCCGGCGATGCGGGCCGGGGTCAGCTCGCCGGTCGAGGGCAGGATCCACTCGCCGCTCTCGTCGTACTTGCCTACGATCGACGGACGGCGCTCGCCGTCCCAGTTGTACATCGATTCCTTCATCTGGCTTTCGATGAAGGCGTGTTTCTCCTCGACCACCAGGATGTCGTCGAGGCCGCGCGCGAACGCGCGCAGGCCGACCGGCTCCAGCGGCCAGGTCATGCCGACCTTGTAGACGCGGATGCCGAGGTCGGAGCAGGCGCGTTCGTCCAGGCCGAGGTATTCCAGCGCCTGCAGCACGTCGAGGTAGCTCTTGCCGGTGGTGATGATGCCCAGGCGCGCGTTCGGCGAATCGATCACGGTGCGGTCGATGCCGTTAGCGCGGGCGAAAGCCTGCGCGGCCTTCACCGCGTACTGGTGCAGGCGCATCTCCTGGTCCATCGGCGGATCCGGCCAGCGGATGCTCAGGCCGCCCGGCGGCATGACGAAGTCGTCGGGGGTGACGATCTGCAGCGCCAGCGGATTGACGTCGACCGAAGCCGAGGACTCGACGGTTTCGGCGATGGTCTTGAAGCCGACCCAGCGCCCGGTGAAGCGCGACATGGCCCAGCCGATCAGGCCCATGTCGAGGATGTCCTGCACGCCGGCCGGGTTCAGGATCGGCATCATCGCGCTGGTGAACTCGCCTTCCGAGCCGTGCGGCAGGGTCGAGGAGCGGCAGGCGTGGTCGTCCGCGGCCAGGGCCAGGACGCCGCCGTACTTGCTGGTGCCGGCGGCATTGGCGTGCTTGAACACGTCGCCGGTGCGGTCCACGCCGGGGCCCTTGCCGTACCACATGCCGTACACGCCCTCGACCTTGGCGCCGGGGAACAGGTTGGTCTGCTGGGTGCCCCAGACCATGGTCGCGCCCAAGTCCTCGTTGAGGCCCGGGGTGAACTTCACCCCCGAGGCTTCCAGGTACTTGCGCGCGCGCCACAGCTCCAGGTCGAAACCGCCCAGCGGCGAGCCGCGGTAGCCGGAGATGAAGCCGGCGGTATTGAGGCCGGCGGCCTGATCGCGCAGCCGCTGCATCAGCGGCAGGCGCACCAGCGCCTGCACGCCGCTCAGGTAGATGCGGCCTTCCTGACGGGTGTACTTGTGATCGAGCGAATAGTCCGTATCGAGGACGCTGTTGGTCAGGTCGGTATTCGCCGACGAAGGCGAGCTGAGTTCTGCGGTGCTGGTCATGGGCGGGCTCTCGCGGCGGTGCCGCGGGTTGGCTGGCGGGGCGGGACGGCATCCCGGCCGGGACGGCGGTGGCGCGCCGGGGCCCGAGCAAAGACTCGGAATTATAGCCTTTAGGCCCAATCGCGCCGTGAGCCGGGCGGTAAGCCCGAACGAGTGTGACGGTCGGCGCGGCCGTCGTGCCGGCGTACCTGGGCGTATTGCCGGGGAGATTGACGGATGCTGCGCCGTTCAGCAGCATCGCGCGGCTTCGAGCCTCGTCGTCGGGCGCCCATCCGGAGAGCCCGTGGCTCAAGACCTTTACTGCTGGCGCTGCGACCGCGTCGTGCCGATGCTGACCGAACCCGAATGGGAGCGGATGGCGCCGGCCCTCGACGAGGCCGTCGCCGAAGTGCAGCGCTACCGCGTCTCGACCGCGAGCTCGCTGCAGGCCGCCTTGGCCCAGCCCCACGGCCGCGACGCGCTCAAGCTGTACTACCGGATGACCGGGCAGCTCGAAACCAAGCCCGACGCCATCCGTCACCATCGCCTGTCCCTGTACGGCCCGCCGTGCGCGCATTGCGGCAAGCCGCTGCGCACGCCGCGCGCGAGTCACTGCGTCGCCTGCGGTGCGATGCGGGCCGAGGCTGCGGCCGAGTAGTGCCGGATCGGTTCGAGTGTCGCCACCGCGTCGATTTCGATGGTCGGATCGCGATGATCGCCGCCGGTGATCGCCGAGTCCCAAGATGCGGGGCCACGTTTGAGAGCCGCATCGCCGAACAGTTACAGTCGGGTGATGACCGCCTTCGACCAAGTCACCCTGACCACGCAACGCCTGTTGTTGCGACCGCTCGCCGCCGCCGATGCTGGCGCCCTGATGGCGATCTATGCCGATCCCGAAGTGATGCGCTACGGCAGCTCGCCGCCCTGGGATTCGATCGAGAAAGCCGATGCGCAGATCGTCCGCGACCGCGAGGCGATGGCCGCCGGCCATTTCCTGCGCCTGGGCCTGCAGCGGGTCGACGACGGCGCGCTGATCGGCACCTGCACATTGTTCAATCTCGACCCGCCGTGCCGGCGCGCCGAGATCGGCTATGCCCTGGCCGTGTCGGCCTGGTCGCGCGGCTACATGCGCGAAGCCCTGCCGGCGCTGATCGATTTCGGTTTCGAGGCGATGGACCTCAACCGCATTGAAGCCGACATCGACCCGCGCAACACCGCCTCGACCAAGAGCATCGAGCGACAGGGGTTCGTACGCGAGGGCTATCTGCGCGAGCGCTGGATCGTGCAGGGGGTGTTTTCAGATACGGCCTTGTATGCGCTGTTGCGCAGCGATTGGCAGGCGCAGCGTCGCAAGGCGGCTTCGGGGTAGGGGGCGATCGCGCTTCTCATGTTCGCACCGTCGCTCCATGTGACCCCAGGGTAGGAGCGACGTAAGTCGCGACCGTGTTGCTTCGACCCCGCGACGCTAGCCAAGATACTCTGTAGGAGCGGCGTAAGCCGCGACCGCGTCCTCTCATTCTCGCGTTGTCACTTCGTATCGTGTCAGGGTAGGAGCGACGCAAGTCGCGACCGCGTTGCTTCGGTCTTGCGACGCTGCTTGGTCCAGGCGATTTTTTTGCCGTTGCCGTTGCCGTTGCCGTTGCCGTTGCTGTGTGCAGCTTCGCACTAGCGAAGGCGATAGAAGACCCGGAGGGCGGCGCGCAGGGGTGCGGGCCGTTTTTCATCGGGACATGGATGTCCCGTATGAAAAATCCCAGCGTCGGCACCGTTCGTGCGGGCTTGTGATTCACAGAAAAGCATTTTTCTTTGGTTATCTTTCTTTTGTTGCTTATGACAAAAGAAAGTAACCCGCCGCTTTAGTGGCGGAAGC
Organism: Lysobacter sp. 22409; assembly: GCF_052045105.1. Classification (NCBI taxonomy): domain Bacteria; kingdom Pseudomonadati; phylum Pseudomonadota; class Gammaproteobacteria; order Lysobacterales; family Lysobacteraceae; genus Lysobacter; species Lysobacter sp. 22409. The sequence continues at coordinate 35,322 of NZ_JBQEOE010000052.1, forward strand.
TCTTATCGTTTGATTTTGATATCGCTCGATTGTTCGATGCGCCGCAAGACCTTCGCAGCGCGGTCGCGACTTGCGTCGCTCCTACAGGGGAAGGATTCGCGACGTATCCTTCTTCAAGCAAGTGCAGAGCTTCCGTCCGCTAACGCGGCCGGGTTACTTTCTTTTGCTAAGCCCAAAAGAAAAGTAACCAA
>NZ_JBQEOE010000053.1:0-28345 GCF_052045105.1 Lysobacter sp. 22409
TGCGGCGATGCGGCGGCGATATTGCGGCGAATCGATGCGGCCGCCGGCAGGGGCAGCCACCATACAAGGAGGCGATGCGCGGCGAGCGCGCGGTTTACGGCCCGCTTGCGCCGCCGCGTTTGCCGAACCACTTGCTCGCATACGGCAGCGCGAACAGATACAGCCCGGACAGCAGCAACAAGGCGAGCGGCGCCAGCGGCACGTAGGATACCCAGACGATGGGCTTTTCCTGCGCGAGGGCGATGAAAGTCGCGATCACGGTCACCGTAAAGATCATCGATAGCCAACGGTGGATCTGCCGAATCCATTTGTTCCAGTTCACGAGGACCTCCTGCGAAGACCGGCCACCCGGCCCCGGCGGGTTGCCGGGCGGACGCGCTCAGTCGGTGGTGGAAGCGTGTGACGGGGATCGACGGCCATGCCGAGCGATCGAGATCGACGACCGGCTCCGTCGCGTTGGCGCCGGCGCCGGCCNNCCGCACCGCTAGCGAGGTCGGTGGCCGTGCCGGCGACGTCGCTGCGGGTCATGACGGCATTCGCTCGGCGGCTCAGCGCAGTTGGTTGATGCGGATCAGATTGCCGGAGGGGTCGCGCACCGCGCAGTCGCGAACGCCGTAGGGCTGATCGATCGGCTCCTGGACGATTTCGGTGCCGGCGGATTCGAGCCGCGCGAAAGTGGCGTCGAGATCGGGCGTGGCCAGGGTGATGATGCCGTAGGTGCCCTTGGCCATCATTTCGGCAATGGTGCGGCGCTCCTCGTCGGTGATGCCCGGGCTGGCGGCGGGCGGATGCAGCACGATCGAGGTCGCCGGCTGGCCGGCCGGGCCGACGGTGATCCAGCGCATGCCGCCGTAAGCGACGTCCTTGCGCACTTCGAAGCCGAGGGTGTCGCGGTAGAAAGTCATTGCCGCGTCCGCGTCGTTATGCGGGAGGAAGCACGCGTGGATGCTGATGTTCATGGCAGTCGTCCTGTGGGTTGGGGTACGTGCTGTCATGCTAGGCGCGGGTCGCGTTCGGCGCTTCTCGATTCCTGATCGATTGGGTCGCCGGCCTCCCTGCACGGCAGGATCCCCGGGTCCCCAGCGCCGTGGCTTGCCGATGGCGGCGGGCGCCGCATCGGCCCGCGCGCTGTAACGACTGCCGCGAACCGAATCCATGGCGACATCTATCGCGACGCGTCCCGCGGGCGCGAACTCGTGCACGGCCGTGTCGCTGCGGCCTGCCGTTCACCCGCGCGATCCTGCCACGCCGCACCGCGGGGGCTCAAGCGCTGGGCGATGACCGGCGCGCCCGCGCGGTCAAGGCCGCACCGGCGCTCGCAGCAGCGCGATGCCGACCCGATTCGGGGTGCTCGTCCATCCGGCCCGCAAACGAAACAGCCCGGCCGCATCCTGCAGCCGGGCTGGTTTCGTCCTTCGATGTCGGCTCGCGGCAACCGACGGGGCCATGTATCGCCCGCGCTCGGTCGAAGCCGAGCCTTGCTTACGGGGTCAGAATGTCGTTGGCCGTGCTGGAGGCGCTGGCCGCGGTGCCGACGTTCTCCGACAGCAGGTAACCGCCGACGTCGACCGCCACGATGATCACCCAGTGCCACCAGCGGCGCTTGCCGGTGCTGGACACGCCGCCGGTCTCGGCCACGTGCTTGGCCCAGAACTGGCTGGAATGACGGGCGACGCTGAGCCCGCCGAGGATGGTCTTGCCGTTGCGCGACTTGGCGTCGAGTTGGGCGATGGCTTCGGCTTCCAGCTCGGCGAACATGGCGTCGGCCTGGTCGAGGTCCGCGGCCTTGGCGACGACCTGGTCGATGCGCTCGAAGAAGGAGAACTCGTAGGCGCTGTAACGAGCGCGCTGCGAGGCCATCTTCTGCGCCAGCGGCAGGGTCGGTTCGATCTCGAGGATCGGCTGGTTGGCCTTGACGAACTGTTCGGTCGACATGCCGGCGTCGAAACCGCACTTGTCGACCACGTAGGCCAACGAGGTGGCTTGGGTCGCTCCAGTGTCGAGCAGGCAGCCCAGGTACATGTTGTGCTGGATGCCGGCCGTGTCGACCGGGTTGCTGGCGGCGAATGCCGATGCACCGTAGGTGCTGCCCAACAGCAGGACGACTGCGGCGGCGAGAGACTTCGACTTCATTGGCGATTCCTTGCGAGGTGATGGATTCGGAGGGGCGATACGGACTGGAGTGCCGTCCTTGGACTCGACGCCTGGGGAAGCGGCACCCGTTCCCCGGCGTCTCGGCGCTGGTGTGGCGCCGAATCCAAGCTAGGCAGCGCCGCCGCCGCGGCCAAGGACGAAGCCGGGCCATACCGGGCGCAAGGCGGGTCGAAAGCGCGGCGAGACCCGGCTGCGGCGCAGGCAGCGGCGCTTTCGCAAGGCATGGCGCCGTCCGGCGCCGAGCGCAGCGAAGGCGCGACGCCATAAGAAACAAGGCCTTAGGCGAATTGATTCCCGTTTTATACCCGCGACCGAACTGGCGTCCGCCGCGCCGCTGCACCTACTCTGGAGACACGCCCTTCTTCCTCGGATCGCCCATGTCCCTGTCCCGCGCAGTCGTCTCCCTCGCGTTCGGCGCCCTGCTCGCGGCGCCGCTTGCCGGCCGGGCCCACGAGGTCGTGCCGGCGGACTGGTGCATCAAGGAAAAGGAGACGCCGAAGATCGTCGCCAAGTTCGAATTCGACGGCCCGCAACTGCACGAGCTGATGAACAAGTGCGGCATCGTCGAGAAAGACGACGACTGGGCCACGGCCACCGCAACCATCGTCAGCTACTGCAAGATCGTCGCGCCGCTGAAGGACGCCGTGCCGTTCGTGCTCGGCCCCAAGGAATACCTGGACGGCAGCCACCACGAGCGCTATCGGCTCGAGCAGGGCCTGAGCGGCGCCTGCGCGGTCTGCCCGCCCAAACCCTGAGTACCCGTTGAGTGGCGCCGCGTTCGACCCACTGAACGACGCGACAGGGAACGTCGCGTCGGTCAGACCAGGGCGTCTCGCCGGGTGTAGGCCAGTACCGCATCGACGCAGTGCTGCAGCGAAACGCGGGTTTCCGGCGCCAAGCCGTCGCAACGGCCGAGCACGAAATAGGCCGAGCGCAGCACGTCGCGCCAGCGCGGGTTGCGCGGCAACTTGGCGACGGTGAGATAGCGCTCCAGGGCGCGCGCGCGTAACCGGCCGTCGTCGATGTTGACCCGCCAGATCCGGCTTTTCTCGGCGAACTCCAGGCGGCTGGTGCCGGTGGTGCGTTCCCAGGCCTCGATCGAGGCCAGCATCAGTTCGACCAGGCTGCGGCGGAAACCGTCGCGCACCGACGGCTCGGCGCTGGCATCGGCCGGCTCGGCTGCGATCTCGACCGGCGACAGCGAAGGCGCCGGCGGCGCGGCGGCTTCGCGATCGTGCGGAGCGAGCAGAATCAGGCCGTCGCCGCCCGACCAGGGTTCGAGTGTCGCGACCAGGGGCGCGCCCTCGCGCGCGGCGATCTGCACGCGTTGCGCGGCGCTGTCTTCCATGCGCTCCAGCGCCGAGGCCAGGGCGGCGCGACCGGCTTCGCCGACGAAGGCCGAGACCGGCTGCCCGACCAGGACCTCGTCCTCGCGCGCCCCGAGCCAAAGCCGGCCGGCGCGGTTCGCCGCCAGCACCTGGCCTTCGGCGTCGAGCAGGCACAACGGCTCGTCGCGGCTGTCGAGCAAGCCCTGCAACAGACTGCGGTCTTCGGCCAAGGCATCCGCTTCGCGCCGGTAACGGGCGAGTTCCTCTTCGTGACGCACCCGCTGCGCCTCCTCGCGCAAACGCGCGCGCTGATGCCGGCGCTGCTGCAACAGCAAGAAGCCGAGCAACACCGCGACCGCCAGCGCCGCGGCGAAGCCCAACAGCAGGGTGCGCTGGCGGAACTGCGCGCTGCGCAGGCGGTTTTCGCTTTCGAGCGCGGCGATGGTGCGTTGCTGCTCGGCCGACTCGAAACGGACCCGCAACCAGTCCAGCTGGCGGTCGTGTTGGGCGTGCGCCAACGCGATCGCCTTGCCGTAGGCATCGCGCAAGGTGGCGTTGGCGGCCGGCGCATCGCCGGCGCGTTCCTGCGCGGTGGCCAGTTCCTGCAGCAGCGGCACCCGCATCGGGTCGCCTTCGGGCATCGTCGCCAGGGCTTCGCGCAAGCGCGTGGTCGCCGCGGCGGTCGCACCCGACAACTGCGCGGTGCGGGCGATCTGCAACTGCAGCGCCGGCGGCAATGGCAGCTTCCAGGTATCGGACAGGGCCAGGGCGGCCGCGCTCCAACGCTGCGCCTGGGCCAGGTCGCCCTGCGCCAAGGCCACCCGGGTCAGGCCATCGTGCACGCGCAATTCGTAAACGCGGTTGCCGCCGGCGCGGTACACGCTCAGCGCCTCCTGCAACCAGGCCGAGGCCTGCGGCGCATCGCCGCTGTCGAGCGCCAACTCGGCCATCGTCTCCAGCACGTGCGCGGCCTCGACCGGCTCGCCCTTGGCCCGATACGAAGCCAAGGCCTCGCGGTAATAGCGCATCGCGGTATCGGTCTCGCGCAGTTCGCGGTAGACGTCGGCGATGTTGTTCAAGACTGCGCCGGACACCTCGCCGCGCTTGCGCTGCAGGTCGAGGCTGGCGGTCAGGCTGCGCAAGGCGCCGCGGAAGTCGCCGAGACGGCGCAGCGCGGCGCCGACGTTGCTGAGGTCGCGCGCGGTCGCGGCCGAATCGTCGAGCGCGCTCGACAGGCTGGCCGCGCACTCGAACCGCGCCAGCGCCTGCGGGATCCACTCGCGGCGGAAGTCGAGGATGCCTCGCCGCCGCTCCAGTTCGTAGCGCAGGGCGGCATCGCCCTCGCCGCCGATGACCGCCTCGGCGCAATCGAGCGAGCGCTCGGCGTCCTCGATATGGCCGGCATCGAGTTGGGTCTTGGCTTGCGCGAACAAGGCCTCGGCCCCGCTCTCGCCCGCGGCCTGCGCCGGCGCCAGCTTCGCCCGTTGCAGGCACAGCGCCGGTTCCGGCAACGCGCGCGCCGGCGTGGCGCCCGGACAACCGACCAACACGCCCTGCGCCCACGACCACTCGCACACCAGCAGCAGGGCCCACATCGCCCAAGCGCGGTGGCGCTTCGATCCGGTGCTCACTTCGGCTTCGCGGTTCAGGCGCGAGGCAGAACACGACAAACGCATCAGACCATCCTTATCCGATCCCGGCACGAGGCGAACGCCAGCGTCGGCATGCGCCGGTATCGTGCGCACGCCCGTCGCGTTCCCCTGCAGCTTCGATCAGCCCCGGGAAAAACTCAGCCCCATGCCGGTCCGCAGCGATCGGTGGACGACGACGGAACGACCTGCGGAATTCGGCCGCCGGCATCGCAGCCCGGAAGGCCACGACGCCTGCCGGCTTGCGCCTGACATGACGTCGCCGTCCGGCGGTCGTGCCGAGCTTAGCAGTCGCGCCGCTTGCGCAAACAGGCGCGAGAAGCCGCATTAAGTCTCAATTCGCGACGAGCGCGGCACGTCGCGCCGACGCCGGCGCTCAGCGCCGCAACCGCGCCAGGGTTTCCTCGGCGAGGGTCCGGGTCAGTTCGTAGGTCGACAGTTCGCGGCCCAGGCGCGCCGCCTGCCCCGACCACAACGACATGAAATCGGCGGCGCCGGCCGCCTCGGCCTGCGCGCGCAGCGGCGCGAGCGCGCCGCCGGCGAGCGGGAACGCCGGCGCCAGCGCCGACATCGGCCCGACTTCGCGCATCAGGCGGTTGACGATGCTGCGTGCCGGACGTCCGGTGAACAGATTGGTCAGCGCGGTCTGGTCGTCGCGCGCTTCAACCAAGGCCTGCCGATGCAGCGGCGACAGTTTCGCCTCCGGACAGAACAGATAGGCGGTGCCGATCTGCACCGCGGCGGCGCCGAGCGCGAACGCAGCGACGATGCCGCGCGCATCGGCGATGGCGCCGGCGGCGATCACCGGCACCCGCACCGCATCGACCACCTGCGGCAACAATGCGAACAGACCGACCTGGGTCGAGACCTCGAGGTCGTCGCCGAGAAACAGCCCGCGATGACCGCCGGCTTCGGCGCCCTGGGCGATGATCGCGTCGCAGCCCTGCGCTTCCAACCAGCGCGCTTCACTGACCGTGGTCGCCGAGGACACGATGCGCGCACCGGCGACGCGGACACGATCGAGCAGGCGCGGCTCGGGCAGACCGAAGTGGAAGCTGACCACTTCCGGCCGCACTTCTTCGACCAGTTCGCAGTAAGCGTCGCCGAATGGGGTGCGGTTCGACGCCGGTACCGGCATCGCCGGGTCGAGGCCCAACTCGCGATAATACGGCGCCAGGCGCTCGCGCCAGGCCGATTCGCGCGCGGCATCGGCGGGCGCCGGGCGATGGCAGAAGAAGTTGAGATTAAGCGACCGATCGGTCGCGGCGCGGATCAGCCGGCATTGCTCGTGCGCCTGCTCGACGCTGAGCAGGGCGCAGGGCAACGAACCCAACGCGCCGGCCTGGGCGGCGCCGATCACCATGTCGGCGAGGGTCGGGCCGGCCATCGGCGCCTGCACGATCGGCAATTGGATGCCGAACAAGTCCTGGATACGACGGTCGGGCCACATGGCGTCGCGCCTCAATCGGGGGGATGCGAGGCCGCCAGGATGACACCGGTCGGCTGAGACCGTCGCGACGGCGATTGGCACGCTGCGTTGCAGCGCCTCATCGACCGGGCGATGCGCTCGCGCCCCAGACCGCGCCGGCCGGGTCGAATTCGGTATTGGCCATGCGCTGGCCGCGCCAACCGAAACCGCAGATCGCCAACGGCCCTTCGGCGAGCGCGTCGAGGCCGAAGGCTTGCTCGATGTCGACTTCGTTGATCGCCGAAGTCACGAACGCGCCGAGCCCGAGTTCGGTCGCGCTGAGATACAGGGTCTGCGACAAATGGCCGCTGTCGAGCACCAGGGCGCGATAGGCCTTGGCGTGCTGGCGGTATTTCCAGAAGCTGCGCGCGTAACGCGGCGTCAGCACCGCCATCGCCGGCGCGTCGGCGAACCAGTGCTGCCCGGCCAGCGCACGCAAGGCGAACTCGCGCAGCGGCGCCTGCGGTGCCGGCAAGGGTTCGAGCGCATGATCGAGCGCGTGGTAGTGATACAGGCCCGGCTCGACACCGTCGACGCGCTGCACGATCAGATAGGCCTCGGTAGGGTGCAGGCCGCCGCCGGACGGCGTGTGTTTCTTGAGGAATACGGTGTCGTCCTCGACCTTGACCAAGGCCTGCGCGGCGAACACCCGTTGCAGCATATGCGCGAACAAGGCTCGCGACAGCGGGCGCTCGGCATCGAAGTTGCGGCAGGTGGAACGGCGCGCGAGCAAGGCATCGAACTCGTTGCCGTCGGTGCGCGGCAGAGCGATGCGCTGTTCGGGCGGGCAACGTTCGGACACCGGCGCCGGCGGCGCGCCGAGTTTGCGACGCAAGTCGGCCGCGGTATGCAGCTCGTTGGCGTCCATCGCAGCGACGGCGTCCAGCCCCTGCCAACGCGCCAGACGATGCAGCATCGCCGCCGGTGCGAACCAATGGCCGCTGCGCAGTCGTTCGTCGCGCTCGCGGTAAGCGATGCGCTGCGGGCCCGCATCGGCCGCCTCGCACACCACCAGGCCGGCGTCGAGCAACGGCATCAGCACCGAGGCATCGGCCGTGCTCAACGCACCGGCTTCGATCCAGTCGCCCGGGCTCAGGCGCCCGAGCAGTTCGCGTTGTGCGGCGTCCACTTCGACCTCGCCGTCGAGGTGGGCGGCGAGCGCCAGCCAACGCAATTGCCGCGACAAGCCGGCGCCGCCGGACAGCAGCGACGCCAGATCGAAGGCCACGTGCTCGCGCGGCTCGAGGAAAAGCACGGAGCAACGGCGGATGCGCATCGAGAGTCCTGGGCGGCGGCGACGGTCGCGGCGCGGCGAGCGGATCGCCGCCGGCCGGTCACGCGGGCTCCGTATCATGCCCATCGCCGCACTGCCGTTCCAGCGTGCGCATCGCAACTGAACAGGTACGGCGCAGGGGCTCCGGACGCGCCTACGGTATCGCGCGAAGGCGCGAATGGCCGGCGATTCGGCGTTTTTGCGTGCTAGGCGGGTGAGCGGATGCTGTTCGCCGCTCCCCAACAGCGATAAATTCGGCCGCAGACAGACCCGCAACGGGTCTTCACAAGGGGAAACAGATGTCTATCGATAAGAATCCACAGAACGGGCACCCGCCGCTGGCACCCGAGGTCGCCGACCGCCTGCTCGATCTGCTCAGCTCGGACGACAAGTTCCGCACTGAATTCGCCAAGGACCCCGGCGCCGCATTGCAGAAGAGCCTCGGCCTCGCGCCGCAGCAGACCCAGGCGGCGCTGGCCGGCGCCAGCTGCCTGCGGGTCAACTCGCTGGCCAGCAAGGAAGAAGTGCAGGCTGCGCGCGACGAACTGCGCGGCAATCTGACCGCGGCCGGCACCCACACCGTCGTGTTCATGCTCGAAGTCGGTCAGGTGCAGGCCAGCCTCGGCGGCGGCTCGGGCGGCACTCTGGCTTGAGTGCAGGCGCGACGGGAGGCGGGGGCCTGCCGTCGCGCTGACCGATCCTATCGGTCGCGAGCACCAGTTCGAAGCAACCGTTCGGAAAACGCGGTTCGGAGCGCTACTCCGAGCACCAGTTCGAAACGACCGGCCTGCGCGTCCGCTCAGGCCGGCACCGCCATGCGGATCAGCCGCCCGGCTTGACCGCGGCGACGGCGACGGCGGCTTTCGCCGTGTCGCGCTGCGCCGCCGAAGCATCGGCGACGTTCATCGCCAGATACACCTGGCCGCCAGCCGGATCGGCGTAGGCGCGGCCACGATGGGCGGCGATCCAACGGGTTTCGGTCGCGGCCTCGTCCTTGCGGCCGGCCGCGAGCAGGGCGTCGCGCAAGGCGACGTGGGCCTGGAAAGGTTCGCTGCCGTCGCTGAGGCCGCGCAATTCGCGGATCGCCTCCTCGGGCTTACCGGCCAGGCGCAGTTGCTCGGCGCGCGCGACCTGCAACAACTTGCGCGACAGGCCGCTGCCGCTGCTGTTGACCGCCTTGATCACGCGCGGCAACAGGCGCTCGGCCAGGGCGCGGTCGCCCTGGCGTTGAGCCAGGCGCACCGCGGCCAGCGCATTCAAGGCCAGATCGTCGTGGTCGGCGCTGTTGGGTTTGCCGGCATCGGCCAGCACCGCGTCGGCGAACAACTCGATCTCGGCCGAGCTCGGCTGGTCTTTACCGGACACGCTGCGCACCAGCAACTCGGTGAAGCGCAACGGATGCCGGACCAGGATGCTGGCGCCGCGCGAAGTCCGCGCCGCTTCGCGCGCGATCTCGGCGGCCTTGGCGTACTGGCCCTGGTCCAGCGGCACGGCGATGCGCTCGAATTGGTCGGGCAGGTGCCCGCTGACGGACCGGCCCTTCTCGGTCAGCGAATCGAGGATGCGGTTGGCCTCGTCGAAGCGACGCATCGCCGCCAGCGCCGAGGCATGGCGGCGGTTCGGCGGGTAATGGCCGCTGAGTTCGGCCTGCTTGAAGGAATCCAGCGCCTTGGCATAGCGCTCCTTCGACAAGTGGATGCGCCCGGCGAGCTCGAAGGCGACGTTGCGCAAGGGCTCCTGCGGCGCGGTCGCGGCGGTGGTCGCGGCCAGCGCGCTGTCGAAGCGGTTGGCGAGGAACTCCGACCACGCGTACTGATAGCGCCCGGCGAAGTAATCCGGATACACCCCCGCCAGCAGCTTCCACTTGCCCGGCGCGTGCAGCGACGGTTGCGGGCCGAACTCGGCCGCCCAGGCGTCGAGGTACAGGGCTTCTCGCGGAGTCAGATGGTCGCGCAGTTCCTGCGCGCGCTCCAGGTAGGGCCTTGCGCTGTCGGTGTCGGCGTTGCTGACGTAGACGCGCATGATGCCCATGTGCGCCAGGGCGAATTTCTGGTCGATCTGGACCGCGCGCTGGAAGTACTGCAGGGCCTCGTCGAACTCGCGATGCGCATAGGCCTTGCTGCCGAGCGCATAGGCGCGCAGCGCATCGAGGTTGCCGGTCGCGACTTTCGGCAACGGCTCGGAATCCTTGTCGATGCTCTTGAGCGCTTCGCCGAGCTTGCCGCGCAGCGCGGTGGTGACCTCGTCGATCGAGGTCAGCGCCGAGGCCGCGCCGACGCCGTCGGCCGACTCGGCGTACACCGTGGTCTGGGTGTGCGGGTCGATCACTTCGGCGCTGACCCGCACCCGCCCGCCGACCTCGGCCACCGTCGGCAGGATCACCGCGCGCGCGCCATCGCGCAACGCGATCTCCGAGGCAACCGCGCGGTCGAGCACGGTGTCGACCTTGCGCTGCATGCGGTCGAGGGTGTCGCGCGCCTTGAGGTCGGACAACACGTTGACGTAGCGCGATTGCTCCAGGCTGATGCGGAAGGCCTGCTCCAGCGAATCGTCGAGCACGGCCTGCCCGGTCAGGTTGCGCAGGTCGCCGACCACCACCCAGTCGCGCTGGTTGAAGGCGATCGCCGGCTGCGGCCGGGTCGCGAACCACACGCCGGTGCCGATCACCGCGAGCAAGGCGACTTCGGCAGCGAGCGCGGCCGGACGCCGCCACAAGGGAATGTCGCGCCAGGCCTTGGGCCCGTTCGGCGGCGCGCGCAAGGGCGCGATGCCGGGCTCGCCGACCTCGTAGATTTCCTGCGGCTCGGGCACGCCCTTGAAGCGCCAGCGGCCGTGCGATTTCCACAATAGTTGCTGGCCGCGCTCGCCGAGTTCGCGCGCGGCGCGGTGCGCCAGCGGCTCGGCGATCGCCGACAGCAGGATCTGGCCGGGACGCGCGGTCGCCATCAGCCGGCCCGCCATCGGCTTGGCCAGGCCTTCGACTTCGACCGGCTTGGCGCCGACCTGTACCGCTTCGTCGCTGTTGCGCCAGGTCAGCACTTCGCCGACGTGCAGGCCGGCGCGGGCCTGCAGGGTCAGTTTGCGCGGCGCGCCGAGTTCGCGCAGGCCGCGGGCATAGTCGAGGGCGAAGCCGAGCCCGTCGATGGGCCGTTCGAACAACAGCAGCAAGCCGTCGGAGCGGTCGATCAGGCGGCCGCGCCAACGCTGCTGCAACTGCAGCACCAGGCGGTCGTGTTCGCGGAACAGCGACGCAGCCGGACCGTCGCCGAGGCGTTCGACCAGGGTGGTCGAATCGCACAGGTCGGTCAGCAACAACGTCCGCAATTGCGGCCCGTCGGCGTTGGGTCGGTGGGCGTCGTTCATGACGGCATCCTTGTCGACGCGGCTCATGCCGACGTCAGTTCCGCGTCCTGCCAATGCACGCGGTTGCCGCCCAACCGCTTGGCCTGGTACAGCGCGCCGTCGGCGTGCGCATACCAGTCATTCCATTCGTGCTTCGCGCTGACCAGACAAGCGCCGACGCTGACCGGACAGATGGTCGGCGGCGACTGCGGAATCAGCAGCAGGCCGTGCACGGTCGAGACGATGAAGTCGGCGAAGCGCATCACGTCCTGGCGCGTCGAGGCCGCGACCAACAGACAGAATTCGTCGCCGCCGAGCCGGCAGGCGATGTCCTCGGGGCCGGCCACCGAGCGCAGGATGTTGGCGACGCTCTGCAGCACGCGGTCGCCGACCAGATGACCGTGATCGTCGTTGACCTGCTTGAAGCGGTCGCAGTCGATCAGGATCAGGCCCATGGTGTCGGGCATGCCGACGCTGCGGCTTTCCTGCAGGTGCAGGGTCAGGCCGCGACGGTTGTACAGGCCGGTCAGGTCGTCGGTACGGATCAGCTCTTCGGTCTGGTTGAGCTGATGGGTCGTCGCATACAGGCTGTCGAGCGCCGCTTCCAGGTCCTGGTTGCGACGGCGCAGGCGCCGGATCAGGCTTTGTTCGTTGAGCACCACGCGCATGATCGCGCGGCGCAGGAAATACGAGACCAGGGACGGGTCGCGGTCGACCAGCCTTTGAAATTCTTCGTGGCGCAGCTCGACCAGCAGGCCGTCGGTGGCGGCGATCGCATCGGCGCTGCGGGCGTGGTCGCCGATCAGCAGGCCGAGCTCGCCGAAGAACTCGCGCACGCCCAGGCGCTTGGTGACCAGGTCGTCGCCGAAGTCGAGGACGATCGCGCCGCGCGCGATCACGAACATGGTGGTGCCGAGCTCGCCGCGGCGGAACAGCACCTGCCCGGCTTCGACCCGGCGCGGCCGCCCGATCTCGGCGAACAGCTCGAATTCGCCAGGCGTCAGCACGGCCATAGCCACGTCCGTTGGCGCCGCGGTCGTCGTCGAGTTGTCGGTTTCGCGGCCCATCGAGGGCACCGCCATGTCGCGATTCATCCCGATCTCCCCACACCCCTCATCCTGTGGGGTTCCACCAGCAGGATAGCATCTGGTCTGAACTGCTAACGCGGGTTTGCCGCCGAAACGGCCAGCCCGCGCCGGCATCCGGGGACCATTGCGCCGCCATTACGTTGCAATAGCGTGGCCGCGGCGACAAGGTGTTGCGCGAAGGAAACAGCGCAAAGCTTGCGTTTTTCGCGGGAAGAGCCGGCCCGGACGAAGTCGCGGCGGCCTGTTCATGGTGATGGGCCGCGTAGCCTTCGACCCGCCCGGACCGGGTGCCCGCCAGCGCTCGAGCGCATCGACGGTCCGGCGCCGAGGGCTAGCGCCCACCGTCGCACACTTGAACAGGGCTACGGCGATCCGGATGCGGCACGCTCGCCGGGCACGACCTCCGAACGCCCTCCCCGGCCCTATTCCCTATTCCCTATTCCCTATTCCCTATTCCCTATTCCCTATTCCCTATTCCCTATTCCCTATTCCCTATTCCCTATTCCCTATTCCCTATTCCCTATTCCCCATTCCCCATTCCCCATTCCCGACCGTCGCTCGCCGCAACGAAAAAGGGCCCCTTGCGGAGCCCTTCCTCGTCCCTATCCCCTTGCGACGTGCGGACGACGGCTCAGGCGGCGGCCTTGCTGTCGTCGTGGAACTGTTCTTCCTCGGTCGACCCCTTCAGCGCCACGGTCGAGGACTGGTTGCCCTGGATCGTCTGCGTCACCGCGTCGAAATAACCGGTGCCGACCTCGCGCTGGTGCTTGACCGCGGTGAAGCCCTTCTCGGCGGCGGCGAACTCGGCTTCCTGCAGCTCCACGAACGCGCTCATCTGGCGGCGCGCATAGCCGTGGGCCAGATTGAACATGCCGTAGTTGAGGCTGTGGAAGCCGGCCAGGGTGATGAACTGGAACTTGTAGCCGTAGCGGGCGATTTCCTTCTGGAACTTGGCGATGGTGGCGTCGTCGAGGTTCTTCTTCCAGTTGAAGCTCGGCGAGCAGTTGTAGGCCAGCAGCTTGCCCGGGAACTTGGCGTGGATGGCCTCGGCGAACTTGCGCGCGAATTCCAGGTCCGGCTTGCCGGTCTCGCACCACACCAGATCGGCGTAAGGCGCATAAGCCAGACCGCGGCTGATCGCCTGGTCGAGACCGTTACGGGTCTTGTAGAACCCTTCGACGGTGCGCTCGCCGGTGGCGAAGGGCTGGTCGTTCGGGTCGATGTCGGCGGTCAGCAGGTCGGCGGCTTCGGCGTCGGTGCGCGCGACGATCAGGGTCGGCACGCCCATGACGTCGGCGGCCAGGCGCGCGGCGACCAGCTTCTCGACCGCTTCTCGGGTCGGCACCAGCACCTTGCCGCCCATGTGGCCGCACTTCTTGACCGAGGCGAGCTGGTCTTCGAAATGCACGCCGGAAGCGCCGGCCTCGATCATGCCCTTCATCAGCTCGAAGGCATTGAGCACGCCGCCGAAGCCGGCTTCGGCGTCGGCCACGATCGGCTGCAGGAAGTCGACGTCGCCGCCGCCTTCCGAGCACTGGATCTGGTCGGCGCGCAGCAGGGTGTTGTTGATGCGGCGCACGACCTGCGGCACCGAGTTGGCCGGGTACAGCGACTGGTCGGGGTACATCTCGCCGGCGATGTTGGCGTCGGCGGCGACCTGCCAGCCCGACAGATAGATCGCCTTGAGCCCGGCCTTGACCTGCTGCATGGCCTGGTTGCCGGTCAGCGCGCCGAGCGCGTTGACGAAATCTTCGGTGTGCAGCGACGTCCACAGCTTGTTGGCGCCGAGCTTGGCGATCGAATGCTCGACCGGCACGGTGCCGCGCAAGCGCACCACGTCCTCGGCCGAATACGGACGGGTGATGCCGGCCCAACGCGGGTTGGTGGCCCAGTCGTTACGGAGTTGATCGGCGGTCGGCAGGGTGTGGCTCATGACTTCGATTCCTTACGTATGGGTCGTGTGACGTGGGGTGTGGTGTGCTTGTGGATAGGAGCGGCGCCAGCCGCGACCTCGGGTTGGCCGACGTGGTTGCGGTGCCACGCTCGCGGTTCGCGCCGCGCCTACCCACAGCGGGTCAGTCGATGCGTTCGTAAGCCGGCAGGGTCAGGAACTCCGCGAGCGTGCCGGCGTGGGTCAGTGCATCGAGCATCGCGATGGCTTCGTCGAGCTTGCTGCCTCCCGGCAGCTTCATGCGGTCGGCGAGCTTGCTCGGCAGGCCGATCAGGGCGCGTTCGAGCAGGGCGAAATCGAGCGGCGTGCCGTCGTCGAGGAACAGGCCATCGGCGTGCAGCCATTGCCACAGCTGGGTGCGGGCGATCTCGGCGGTGGCGGCGTCTTCCATCAGCCAGTGGATCGGCACGCAGCCGTTGCCTTCGAGCCAGGCGGCCAGATAACGCACGCAGACTTCGACGTTGCCTTCGAAACCGCTGCGGGTGATGGTGCCGAACGAGGGCTTGATCAGGTCGTCGCGGATGATCAGCACGTCGTCGCGCAGCACGTGCTGCTGGTGCGGGGTCGGCATGCGCTCGTCGAAGATGCGCATCGCCAGCGGAATCAGCGCCGGGTGCGCGACCCAGGTGCCGTCGTGGCCGGCGGTGACTTCGCGCAGCTTGTCGGCGCGCACCTTGGCCAGCGCAGCTTCGTTGGCGGCCTCGTCGCCGCTGATCGGGATCTGCGCGGCCATGCCGCCCATCGCATGCGCGCCGCGCTTGTGGCAGGTCTGGATCAACAGTTCCGAATAGGCGCGCAGGAACGGCTGGGTCATGGTGACCTGGCCGCGCTCCGGCAGGACCTTGTCGCGGTGCGCACGGAAAGTCTTGAGGTAGGAGAACACGTAGTCCCAGCGGCCGCAGTTGAGGCCGGCGATGCGGCTGCGCAGCGCGTGCAGGATCTCGTCCATCTCGAACACGGCCGGCAGGGTCTCGATCAACACCGTGACCTTGATCTGACCGGCAGCCAGGCCCAGCGCTCGCTCGACGTGGTCGAGCACCTCGTTCCACAGCTGCGCCTCTTCCATCGACTGCAGTTTGGGCAGGTAGAAGTACGGGCCGCGGTCCTTGGCGACCAGCGCGGCGGCGTTGTGGAAGGCGAACAGGCCCAGGTCGAACAAGCCGCCGGAGATCGGCGCGCCGTCGACGCGCAGGTGCTTCTCGTCGAGGTGCCAGCCGCGCGGCCGCACCATCAGCACCGCCTGCTCCTCGAAGGGCTTGAGGGTGTAGTGCTTGGAGCCGTCCGGTGCCATCCAGTCGAGGGTGCCGGCGACCGCCTTCTTGAGCGCACGCTGGCCGGTCAGCAGGTTGGCCCAGGTCGGCGCGGTGCTGTCCTCGAAGTCGGCCATGTAGACCTTGGCGCCCGAGTTGAGGGCGTTGATGACCATCTTCGGATCGCAGGGACCGGTGATCTCGACGCGGCGGTCGAGCAAGGCGGTCGGCAACGGCGCGACGCGCCAGTGGCCGGCGCGGATCGCGGCGGTGTCGGTGCGGAAGTCCGGCAGGCCGCCGGCATCGAAGAAGGCCTGGCGCTCGCGGCGGGCGGCGAGGCGGGCCTGGCGCACCGGCTCGAAACGGCGGTGCAGCCCGGCGAGGAACTCGAGGGCGGCCGGGGTCAGCAATTGCTCCTGTCCGGCCAGGCTGGCCGTGAGCTCGATGCCGTCACCCGGCTGACGTTGCTCCTGTTGCGGTTGCTGCCATTGCGCGATCACTGCCGACATCGGTGCGACTCCTGGGGGATCATCCTTGGGGGGATCTGGCGGCTCCCGACGAGCCGGCCTCTTGCCCCAGACCATGCGCTGGCGTCTTGTATTTGACAATCAAGTTTTTTCAATGCATATCATTTGAATAACTTATAAATACTTCTCATGTGGCCACGACACGCAGCCTAAGTCCGCGATTTGCTTACAAAGGCGACCGGCTCAAGCCGCTGCGCGCCTTCTGCCAGACCGCGCGCCTGGGCTCAGTCTCACGAGCTGCTGAGGCGCTATACCTGAGCCAACCGGCCGTGACCCTGCAATTGCAGGCGCTGGAGCGCGAGATGGGGGTGCGCCTGCTCGAGCGCAGCGGCCGCCGCCTGGCCCTGACCCGCGAGGGCCAGGAGCTGTACGAACTGGCCCGCCCCCTGGTCGAAGGCCTGGACGCCCTCGACGGCACCTTCCGCGAGCGCATCCGCGGCCTGGACGCGGGCGAACTCAATGTCGCCGCCGGCAGTTCGACCATCCTGTATCTGCTGCCGAAGATCGTCGAAGCCTTCCGCGCCGCCCACCCCGAGGTCCGCCTGACCCTGCACAACGTCACCGGCGCCGGCGGCCTGGACCTGTTGCGCTCGGATGCGGTCGACCTGGCGGTGGGTTCGATGCTCGACGTGCCCGGCGACCTCAGCTACGCCCCGGTCTACCGCTTCGAGCCGATGCTGATCACCCCGCGCGATCACCCGCTGGCCAAACTCGACACCCTGACCCTGCAGGACCTCGGCCCCTACGGCCTGATCCTGCCGCCGCAGCGGCTCACCACCTACCGCATGGTCGACGTGGTGTTCCAGCAGAACCGGGTGCCGTACACGGTCGCGCTCGAAGTCGGCGGCTGGGAGGTCATCAAGCAATACGTGGCGATGGGGCTCGGCATCAGCATCGTCACCGCGATCTGCCTGACCGACGCCGACCGAGCGCGTTTGTCGGCGCGTTCGCTGGCCGAGTATTTCCCTTCGCGCAGCTACGGCGTGGTGGTGCGCAAGGGCAAGTACCTGTCGCCGCAGGCGCGCGCCTTCACCGAGCTGATCCAGCCGGACCTGTTCGTGCGCGGCGATTACTACGCGACCGGCCAGTCCGACCGCTGATCGCCGATCGCTTACGCCCAAAAGAAAGGGGCGGGAGCTCGCGCTCCCGCCCCGTCGAAGTCACTCGGACTTCAGTCTTGCCCAAGCTCGCATAGTGCAAGCTCGCTAGTTCAAATTCGCTAGCGCAGGCTCAGTACTGCACGCTCACGCGCACGCCGCTGAAGTCGGTCGTGCCGTACAGGCTCACAAAGACATAGCCGACCGGCGGGTTGTTGACGGTCAGCGTCTCGGTGTTGCCGCTCGCGGTCGAACGATAGTTGTGCGCCGAGCGCGTGGCCCAGCTGCCCAGCGTGTTGACGTAGAGATCGGCGTTGCCGGTGCCGCCGGAGGTGGTGATGCGTAACTGCGTGGTGCCCGCCGGCACGTTCAAGAACATGTAGACATACCCACCCGCCGACGCAGCCAGGTTGCTGCGCGAGCAGTTCTTGCCGAGTTCGCGGGTATCGGCGGCACTGCATTCCGGCAGACCGCCGCCGCTGCTCACCGTCACGCTCTTGGCGAGCGTCGTGCGTGCACCGCGGTTGTCGGTCACCGTCAGCTGCACCGCATAGGTCCCGGCCGCGGCATAGGTCTTGACCGGATTCGTCGCGGTCGAGCTGGTGCCGTCGCCGAAGTTCCACGAACGCGAAGCGATGCTGCCGTCGGCATCGGACGAGCCATCGGTGAAGCTCACCTTCAGGCCTTCGATACGGGTGGTGAACGCCGCCACCGGCGGAGTGTTCGAGGTGCCGCCGGTAACCGTCACCGACTTGCTCGTGGTCGCCGTCGCACCGCGGTTGTCGGTGACCGTGAGCCGCACGGTGTAGGTGCCCGCGGTGGCGTAGGTCTTGCTCGGGTTGGTGGCGGTCGAGCTGGTGCCGTCGCCGAAACTCCACTGCCGCGAGGCGATGCTGCCGTCGGGATCGGACGAGCTGTCGCTGAAGTTCACCGTCAGACCGTTGGCGGCATGGCCGAAGCCCGCCACCGGCGGTTTATTGGGCGTGCCGCCGCAACCGGGCGCGTCCGGCGTGGCGACGCAGGGCAGCCAGGCACGGAAGGCGGCATCGTTGTTGCTGCCGATGCCGCCCATGAAGGTGGCGTAGCCGGTGTAGTTGCCGGGACGGAAGTAGCCCAGGATGCTATTCACTTCGCTGCGGCGCTGCTCGAACATGAAACGCACGGCCAGATAACCCCAGCGATAGACCAGGTTCTGGCCGCTGTTGTAGTCGTTCTGATAGACCCGGCTGAGCGCGTAAGTACCGCGCGCGGCCTCGCTTTGCGCCGCCGTATTGGCCAGGTTGCGGTACGAGAACGACATGTACTCGGCGAAGCCTTCGACCCACCACACGGTCTTCTGCTTCATCGCCGCGTTGAAGTCGCCGAACATGTTGAAGCGGCCGTCGAGGTAATGGATGTATTCGTGGGTCAGGTTCCAGATCTCGAAGGTCTGCGGCCGCATCCATTCGGCCTCGTAGGCGATGAAGCGCGCCTGGTTGCCGGTCGCGGCCGGGTTGCCTTCCAGGTACATGCCGCCGTTGTTGGTGTTGATGCCGTACAGCGCGCCGGCATAAATGCCGTAGTCGGTGCTGCTGTCGAACACCACCATTTCCAGCGCGGCGTTCTGGTCGTTCGCGACCGGCACGCCGCCGGTGGCCATGGTCTGGTGGAAATAAGTCTCTTCGCCGGCGACGATCGCGCAGGTGTCGGCCAATTGCGCGGCGGTCATCGCCTGCGCGCGCAGGCGCAGGGTCGGACTGCAGGTGTGGCGGACCGGCAACGCCGCCGCGTCGACCCGGGCCTTGAAATCGCACAGGCCGTAGTAGCCGCAGTTGGCCTTGTCGAAGTAATCGACCATCTCGCCGATGCCGACCCACAGGCGCGCGGTCGGGCCCGTCACCGAGGACCGGTCGAGCAGCGTCTTCGCCCGCGACTGGGCGATGCTCTTGACGTTGCCGGTGTATTGCAGGAAGCGGCCGATCTCGCGACCGGCGTTAGCCACCAGATAGTCGTCGGCCTGGCCCAGCATCGCGAAGTGGGTGTTGGCGAAGTTGTACAACGTGTCGACGATCGAGGGATCGGCCTGCACCGCGGTGCGGAACGCTTCGTCCTGGTGGCCGCGGAAGGTCACGTTGTAGGCGTTGTTGACCGCCACCTTCATCCAGTAATACGCGTTATAGCTGCTGTTGTAGCTGTCGAGCAGGCGCTTGACCACGTACAGATAGCGCGCGTTCTCGATCGAACTGTCGATCAGGGTGACGAACTCGGCCAGGGTTTCGCCGTGCACGTCGTTGACCAGGCCGAAATTCGCGTTGGCGGCGAAGGCGTCGAGCGCCGGGCGGATCGCATTCTTCAGCGGCGCGCCGTAGCTGCCGACGCTGGTGTCGTAGAACTGCACGTAGTAACCGGCGCGCAGGAACAGCACCAGTTGCAGGGTGCTGCCGGCGTTGGTGCCGTTGTAGTCGCGCGCGGACGTGGCCAGGGCGTTGGCGATGGTCACCATCTGCGCTTCGCGGAAGGTGCCGTAGGCGGTGGTGCCGCTCAGGCCGAACAATTGGTTGATGCAATCGGTGTCGGCGCTTTTGACCGCGGCGACCAGGGCGGCGCCGCTGAGGCTGGCGAACTGATTGGGGTCGCAAGCCGCCTCGGCCGCCTGCAGGCTGCGCGCGCTGAACTTGGCCAACGACGGCCGCTGCAGGATGTCGCGACGCGCGTCGGCGCCGTCGTAATCGGTGTCGGCGCGTTCGCGCAACAACGGCTGGTAGGGAATGCGCAGCGAGGGTTCGGCGGCGCGGTCTTGCTGGTGCGCATCGAAGATCTGCCGCTCCGTCGCTGGCGATTTACGCACCGCGGCGACGCGCGCGGCGGCCGTCTGCGCGGCCATCGCGCCATGGCCGACGGCGAAGCCGGAGGTTTGCAGCGGGGATCGAGCCGAGCCGGATTGAACCGAGTCGGATTGAACCGAGTCGGATTGGATCGAACTCGATTGCAGCGGGCCCGATTCGGCGGACGCGCCGCTCAACGCGTCCCAGGGCAAGGCATAGCTCAGAAAGCTGACGGCGGTAACGACGGCGCCAAGCATGAGGGCTTGGGTCGGCCCCGGTTTGGGTGCAAAAGACATCGCATTCTCCTTTGATTGGACGTCGGGCCCGATGCGGCGGCGACATGCGGCCTGGCGATCGGGTCCGTGGCTCCGGATTGCGGAAAGTCATCGACGGTCGAACGAGTGGATGAGGGCTGCTCTCCTTGCTCGGTGAGTTGCGGCTCGGTGGTCGGGACGCGCGCATCGCGCACGTTCGTGGGGGACGGGACGGCCAGTGGCTCCAGGACAGGCGCGGCAGACGTCGCGAATCGGTCGGCGCGCGTTGGCGCAGCCCCCATCCGCCGGGCAGCCGGGTTCGCGGTGCAGGCCTGGCCTGCCCCTCGATCGGTCCCGAGTCTGTTCACCGGCGGGCCCCCTGCCAGGCCGGTCACACGCCTGACATGTCGCCAGGCTATTTTGTATACCGTATACGTTATCTGCTAATTTGGACCGATTCCGTGACGTCAGTCTGTGGAGACGATCACCGTGCCAGGCAGACGCCCGTGCGCCGACGGACGGCGATCCGCGTCACCGCCCTGCCTTGAGGCGAAGACCGCCCATTCGACGCCGACGCCGGCCGTGCTTTTCGCGAGCCCGGATTCGAATCGGCCGCCTCGCCCGCGGGCAGGCCGCAGGCGCTGGCGGTTGGGTAGACTGAACGCATGAGCATCGTCCCCCGTTCGCTATCCGACCAAGCCTTCGAAGTGGTCCGCGAACGCATTTTGTCGACGCAGATTCCGCCGCTCGCACCGATCCGCCAGGAGCTGCTCGCCGAGGAACTCGGCATCAGCAAGATCCCGCTGCGCGAAGCGCTGGGCCGGCTGGAACAACAGGGCTTGTTGAGCTCGCATCCCAACCGCGGCTTCTTCGTGCCGGCGATGACCGCCAGCGAGGCCGAGGAAGTGTTCGCGCTGCGCCTGAAGATCGAGCCCGACGCCGCCGCGCATGCCTGTCTGGAAGCGAGCGAGGACGAACGCAAGGCCGCGGGGACGGCGCTGGCCGCGCTGGAAACAGCCTCGAAGGCCGACGTCCACAGCGCGGTGCGCTTCAACCGCACCTTCCACCTGTCGCTGGTGCGGCCGGGCGGCCGCCACGTCACCACCCAGTTGGTCGAACGCCTGCAGGTACTGGCCGAACGCTATGTGCGCAAGCACCTGGAGCCGGAAGGCCGCGAGGCCCGTGCGAGCAGCGAGCACCACGAGATCCTCGAGGCCTGGCTGGCGCGCGACTCCGCGCGCGTGGCCGACCTGCTGTGCGCCCACATCGTCTCGACCTTGAACGATCTGCGCCTGCAGCTCGAACAGATCGACAGCACCGGCGAGGCCGGCAAACCCGGTGGCAAACGCGCCGGGCGTCCACGCAAATTAACGCGCCGGCAAACGCCCGAATAAACGCGCAGAAACCGGCGCGCAGCCGGTCAGGTCAGATCGGGTCAGGTCGTGCCGTGGTGCTTGCCCTGCCAGGGTTTGTACCAGTCGCGGATGCGGCGCATGTCGGCATCCATGTCGTCGCCGAGCTGGAACGCCTCGCCGATGCCGATGATCTTGTCCGGGTAGTGGAAATACGCCGGCACCACCGGCACGTCGGCGGCCTTGGCGATCTTCCAGAACCCGGCTTTCCAGCGCTCGACGACTTTGCGCGTGCCCTCGGGCGCGAGACCGAACCAGAAATGTTCCTGGGCGCGGATCATCGCCGCGGCTTGCTCGATCACGCCGTGCGCGGCGCTGCGGTTGACCGGGATCACCCCGAGCGAACGCAACAGACCGCCGAGCAAAGGCACGCGGAACAGCGAGTCCTTGCCGAGGACCTTCACGTCCAGGCCCATCGCCGCCTTGGCCGCGAACCCCCAGACGCCGTCCCAGTTGGACGAATGCGGCGCGCCGATCAGCACCGCGCGCGGAATGTCGGGAAAGGCGCCGACCATGCGCCAGCCGCCGAGCCGCAGGATGGTGCGACCGACCCAGCGGGTGAAACGGTTGAAACGCACTTGCGGCACGTTCGGCGGCAAGGTCAGGACGATGTCGTCGCGGGCTGGCTGCTGCATGCGTGCTCCGTCAGTCCCAATTACTTTGCGAACGACCGCGCTTGGTCGTGCTGCGTTCGCGTTTGGCGCCGAGGCGGCGTTCCTTGGAAGCGCGGCTGGGCTTGGTGGCGATGCGCGGCTTGGGCGCGCGCAGGCCGCTGTCGACGAAGGCGGCCAGGCGCACGCGGGCGTCCTCGCGGTTGCGTTCCTGGGTGCGGAAACGCTGCGCGCTGATCACCAGCACGCCCTCGGTGGTCACGCGCCGGTCGCGCTTGCTCAGCAAACGTTCGCGCACGGCGTCGGGCAACGAGGGCGATTGCGCGATATCGAAGCGCAACTCCACCGCTGTCGCGACCTTGTTTACGTTTTGCCCGCCCGGACCGGTCGAACGCACGAAGCGCTCGACCAATTCCTGTTCGGGAATCGTGATCGACAGATCCACCATGCTCTCCTCCGCCGGCGATTGTAGACCGGAGCGCGGTCGCGTCCATTACGCGGCATTGACGGGGCCCGGGCGAACCGCGGCTGAAGCCGGGCTTGACCGCGGCCGGCGGCTGTGCCGGCCGTCGTTGACGCGGCCGCAGGCGAGGCGGACCATGCCGGGACCGGTCCAAGGAGGAAGTCCGTATGCGCCAGCGCCTGCCCCGTTCGCTCGCCGCAGCCCCGCTCACAGCGGTCCGGCTCGCAACAGTCATGGTCGCCGCACTGTTCGCCGCACTGTTCGCCGCGGCGCCGGCCGCGGCGCAGGACGCCTACCTCGACCCGGCCAATGTCGACGCCATCGCCTCGCCGCGCGCGCAGCGGCAAACCCTGCAATCGGCCCAGGCCATCGCCGAGGCGGTGGTCGGGCGGCCGGCGAATTCGACCGACCAGGAGATCCTGCGCAAGTACGCCGGCGTGCAGAGCGGCTTCATGCAGCAGTTGCAGAATGCCGCCAGCGCCGCCACGGCCAGCCAGTACGACGACGGTCGCCGGGACAACCGCTACGACGACAGTAACTACGGCCGCGACGCCTACGGCAACGTCTACGACCGCAACGGCTTCGAGCAGAGCAACGGCGGCTTCAGCGCCTCCGAGCTGCAGGCGCTGACCCAGCTGTCGCGCACCCCGGAGGGCCGCCGCGTGCTGGAGCAGATGGCGCAGCAGGGCTACGGCGCCGGCGGCGGCAACGGCTACGGCTCGGGCACACCGAAGCAGGTGTTGCGCGACGCCTTCCTGCAGGACCTGCTCAATGCGGCCTCCAACGCTGCCGCGCGTCCGGTCTATCGCCAGTACGAACGCCGCCCCTGATCGCCTCGGCGTTCGGGCGACCCCGGTAAACCCCACGACGGCGGCCGCGTTGACGGCCGGCGCGCGGCCACGGACGATGCCGTCCCCCTTCAAGGAAGAACACCCATGATCAAGCTGTCCCGCGGTCTTTCCATCGCCTTGCTGAGCGCCGCGCTGTGCGCGGCGCCGGCGTTCGCCGCCCGCCCGAGCGACGCCCAGATCGACCAGCTCATGCAGTCGATGAACTACGAGCGCATGAAGGGCGAAATGCTCAAGCAGATGCGCGAATCGGCCGAGATGATGGCCGTGGCCGAAGCCGGCGACCGGCTCGACGACAAGCAACGCGAAGCGCTCACGCGCAGCCTGACCCGACAGATGAGCATGGTCGAGCAGATGCTGGACTGGAAGGCCGTCGCGCCGATCTACCGCAAGGTCTACGGCGAAACCTTCGATGCCGCCGAAGTGCAGGCCATCATCGATTTCTACGGCAGCCCGGCCGGGCGCAGCATCATGGAGAAGATGCCGCAGGCGATGGGCCGGACCATGCAGGAAATGCAGCCGCTGATGAGGAGCATGTTCGAGCGCATGCAGCGCGAGCTGCGCGACGAGGTCAAGGACATCGTCGATGGCGACGGCAAGACCGCACCGGCACCGCCTGCACCGCCGGCGCCTCCCAGCGCGCCCCAGCCTGCGGCGGGCGGCTGAGCCGGCTTCGTCGCTAAGGCGCAGGAGCAGTCCCCCTGCCCCCTTTGCCAACGGAGGGAACTGCGCGCGGGTCGGGGCGCGTCGCCCTTAAACGGCGGGCGGCGCCTCGAACAAGGCCAGGGCCTTGGCGAACTCCGCGTCCGGCGGCGCCACCGCGACGATGCGTTCGCCGCTGAGCGGGTGCAGGAACGACAAGCGCTGCGCGTGCAGCAACATGCGATGGATGCCGAGCATGCGGAAGCTGCGGTTGTGGCGGCCGTCGCCGTGGCTGGTATCGCCGATCAGGTGATGCGACAGGTGTTTGAGGTGGCGACGGATCTGGCGGAAGCGCCCGGTCTGCGGCTGCGCCAGCAGCAGCGCATAGCGGGAGGTCTCGAAACCCGCCGACGGCAAGGCCAGCTCGGTACGACCGAGGCAACGAAAACGGGTCTGCGCCGGTTTCTTGACCGGCTTGCCGGGCCCGCCGTCGAGGTCGTGATCGACCTCGAACGCATCCTCGGCCGGCCAACCTCGGCAAACTGCCAGGTAGTCCTTCTCGACTTCGCGCGACATCAGCACCTTGCCCAGGGCCGAGGCCGCTTCGCGATCGAAGGCCAGCAACAGGCAGCCGCTGGTGGCGCGGTCGAGGCGGTGGACCAGGAAGATCGGCCGGCCGAACTGCGCGCGCAGGCGGTCGGCGGCGAAGTCGGTCTCGCCGCGCGCGAGCGCGCTGTCGTGAACCATCAGCCCCGCCGGCTTGTCGATGATTGCGATCGTCTCGTCGGCGTACAACACCGGCAAGCCGGCGGCGGCCACGTCCGCGCGCGGGCCGGCGTCTGAATCTGGGGTCGAACTGAACGTCGGGTTCATGAGGCCGTACACAGGCGCTAGGGTAATCAACCGCTATCTTCGTTTATTACGCCGAACGCTCACAGTGCGCCCATAAGACATTCAACGCTCACAGAGCGCCCATCGGGCATTCAACGCCCGCAGCGTCACCGAACATCAAGCGCTCCTGCGCCATCGAACATTTCAGGATTCTCATGCCTCACTACCGCATCCGTCTCGCCCCGCTCGCCGTCTCGCTCGGCCTCGCCCTCGGCCTGGCCCTGTCGCCGGCCCAGGCCGAATCGCCGAAGCCGCCGGCCGGGGTCAGCGCCGGCCCCTGCGTCGAGGGCATTTGCGAGTACCGCTTGAGCAACGGCCTGCGCGTGCTGCTGTTTCCCGATGCCAGCCAGCCCACGGTGACGGTCAACCTGATCTACGGCGTCGGCTCGCTGCAGGAGAACTACGGCGAGACCGGCATGGCCCACCTGCTCGAACACCTGTTGTTCAAGGGCACGCCGCGCCATCGCGATATTCCCGCCGAGATGAAGAAGCGCGGCATCGGCTTCAACGCCGAGACCTCGCTCGACCGCACCAACTACTTCGCTTCGTTCCCGGCCAACGACGCCACCCTGGACTGGCTGCTCGGCCTGGAAGCCGACCGCATGCTGCATTCCGACATCGCCCGCAAAGACCTCGACAGCGAAATGACCGTGGTCCGCAACGAGATGGAGAGCGGCGAGAACAGCCCGGTCGCGGCGCTGATGCAGCGCGTGCGTTCGACCGCCTACCTGTGGCACCACTACGGCAACAGCACCATCGGCGCGCGCAGCGACGTCGAAAACGTGCCGATCGAGCGTCTGCAGGCTTATTACCGCGCCTGGTACCGGCCCGATAACGCCACCCTGGTACTGGCCGGCCGGCTCGACCCCGCCGCCACCTTGAACGCGGTCGCGCGTCATTTCGGCCCGCTCGCCAAGCCGTCCGAGCCGATGCGCAAGTTCTACACCCTCGACCCGGCCCAGGACGGCGAGCGCGACGTCACCGTGCGCCGGGTCGGCGACATCCGCCTGTTGATGGCCGCCTACCACGTGCCCGCCGGCACGCATGCCGATGCCGCCGCGCTCGGCGTGCTCGACGAGGTGCTCGGCCACGTGCCGGGTGGCCGCCTGCACAAGGCCCTGGTCGAAAGCGGCCTGGCCGCGAGCGTCGGCGGCAGCAGCGAGCAACGCCAGGACCCCGGCCTGATGAGCGCGCTCGCCGCGGTACCGAAGGACGGCGATGCGGTCAAGGCCGAACAGGTGCTGATCGCCCAGCTCGAGCAGATCGAACGCCAGCCGGTCACCGCCGCCGAAGTCGAGGCCGCCAAGCAGCGCCTGCGCAACGGTTTCGAGCTGGCCTACACCAATGTTTCCGGCGTCGCGATGGGCCTGTCGGACGCGGTCGTCGCCGGCGACTGGCGCTTGTACTTCCACTACCGCGACGCGCTCGAAAAAGTCAGCGCCGACGACGTCAACCGCGTCGCCCGCCGCTACCTGACCGCGAGCAACCGCACCTTCGGTCGCTTCGTCCCGACCGACGCGCCGCAGCGGGTCGAGATCCCCACCGCACCGAGCGCCGCCACGGTACTGCAAGGCTATACCGGCAAGACCGCGATCGAGGCCGGCGAACATTTCGACCCGACCCCGGCCAACATCCAGGCCCGCACCGAGACCGTCACGATCGACACCGGCGTCGGCGGCGGACTCAAGCTCGCCCTGCTGCCGAAAAAGACCCGCGGCGCTACCGTCACCGTCTCGGCCTCGTTCAACTTCGCCGACCTCGCCGCACTGAAAGGCCGCGAAGTCGCCGGCAGCATCGCCGGCGCCCTGCTGATGCGCGGCAGCGAAGGCTTGAGCCGCCAACAGATCGACGAGCGCTTCGAAGCGCTCAAGACCACCGTCGGCATCAGCGGCAGCATGCAGTCGGCGCGGATCAGCCTGACCACGCGCCGCGAGCACCTCGGCGAAGCGCTCGCACTGGCGGCCAAGGTGCTGCGCACGCCGACCTATCCGGACAAGGAATTCGAGCAGTACCGCCTGCAGGCGATCACCGGCATGGAGGCCTCGCGCCAGGAGCCCGGCAGCATCGCCGGCATCGCCATGGCCCTGCATTTCGACCCCTGGCCGGCCGGGCATCCGCTGCACGCGATGAACCTGGACGAGTCGCTGGCGGCGATCAAGGCGCTCAAGGTCGACGACGTCCGCGCCTATCACCGCGACCTGTACGGTAGCGCCGAAGGCCAGATCAGCGTGGTCGGCGATTTCGACCCGGTCGCGCTGAAGCAACAACTGCGCAGCCTGTTCGCCGACTGGCGCCCCAAGCACGCGTTCGCGCCGATCGACACCCGCTACACCGCGGTCGCCGCCGAGCAGCGCCGCTTCGACACCCCGGACAAGCCCAACGGCGTGTTGCTGGCGCGCGCCAACCTGTCGCTGAAGGACACCGATGCCGACTTCCCGGCCCTGGTCGCGGCCAACTACATCCTTGGCGGCGGCACCATCAAATCGCGCCTGGGCGACCGCATCCGCCAGCAAGAGGGCCTGAGCTACGGCGTCGGCAGCGACCTCGACGCCGACAGCAGCCGCAGCGGCGTCGACGACGCCGGCAACTGGTCGATCGAAGCGATCGCAGCGCCGCAGAACCTGGACAAGGTCGAACGCGCGATGCGCGAGGAACTCGCACGCCTGATCAAGGACGGCGTCGGCGCCGACGAACTGCGCGACGCGGTGTCCGGCCTG
Organism: Lysobacter sp. 22409; assembly: GCF_052045105.1. NCBI lineage: Bacteria > Pseudomonadati > Pseudomonadota > Gammaproteobacteria > Lysobacterales > Lysobacteraceae > Lysobacter > Lysobacter sp. 22409. Next base: position 27,770 of record NZ_JBQEOE010000053.1, read on the forward strand.
CTGACCCAGCGCGAACAAGCCCGCGCCTCCGATCCGGCGATCGCCGCCGGCCTGGCCAGCAACCTGTTCTATGGCCGCACCATGCAGTTCTCGGCCGACCTCGACGCGAAGTTCAAGGCCTTGACCGTCGAATCGGTCAACGCGGCGATCCGCAAGCACCTCAAGCCCGAGCAGCTGAGCGTCTATACCGCCGGCGATTTTTCCGCTGCGAAGAAGGCGCCGGCGGACAAGTAAGGCGAGATCAACGGCAAGAGCAAGAGCAAATCCCCTCGCGCCTGCTGCGCAGGCACGCCCCCCTCAACAAAGGGGGCGAACGGTGGGCGCTGCTGTGATCGGTAACCCCGCCTTGGACCGCGAGCGGGGCTGGATCGGCAACGGCAAGCGAGACTCCGCGGAGCCCCAGTGTTGGCCGTTGCTCGGCGTGAAGATTCTGCTGTTGCTGTGGCTGTGGCTGTGGCTGTGGCTGTGGCTGTGGCTGTGCGCAGCTTCGCATTAGCGAAGGCAAACGAAGACCCGGAGGGCGGCCCGCAGGGATGCGGGCCGTTTTTCATCGGGACAGGGATGTCCCGTATGAAA